>JAFUDV010000003.1 GCA_017464245.1 Bacteroidales bacterium
GCATTGCCACCCACTCTCAGCTGCCTTCTGAGCGGTTGCTATTGACAGTTTTTTCAATGAACTTTTGTTGTTAAACGCATATTATCGCGGAGTCTGTCGCCTGGCGACTCGCTACGCACTAAAATTTACCGAAGTATTGATAATAAATACGAGGAGATTACTCTTGGTACAAAAAACGGCCTTCTACGCACTTCTGGACGACTGTTTCAAAAATGGTTCTATGGTTGGAGGGAACAGAGAGTATCAGCCAGAGGTCGAAATCGACAATTTTACCCAAAATATCCTCTGGATTTGGAAAATTTTACCCATATTTGCGTCATATAGATCTGCTTTATGGAAAAAAACACTCAATTGCCTGAAATCTTGATTGCTACTTCTGACAAGAAATTGTCGGCAAAGATTACTCGTCTCAAAAAGAAGGAGAAGATTCGTAAAATCGCATCGAGAGTATATACATCAAACCTAACAGATGCTCCAGAAAACATAATAAAGCGTAACCTGTATTCTATTATTGGAAAGCTTTATCCTGGCTCATTAATCAGCCATCGGTCTGCTTTTGAATTGAGGCCATCTATAGACGGGCATTTCTATCTTACCTACAGCTACACAAAGAACGTTTCTCTCCCTGGAATTACATTACATCTTATAGACGGCCCGAAGCCACTCGGCACCGATATTCCATATCTGGATGGTTTGTATATTTCCAATCCGGCCAGAGCCTATTTGGAGAATTTGCAACTAGGCTATGTGCGAAACGGTATCTCCAAGTGCCTTCCTCAAGCAGAACTTGAGGCAAGGCTCGAAAAGAAAATGCTGGCTAATGGCGAACAGAAATTAATCCATCTTCGAGACCAGGCGAGAGAGATATCTGAAGTGTTACATCTAGAGAAGGAATTCAAGCTCCTAGATAAGATCATTGGCGCAATCCTTTCCACAAGAGAGGCCGCGGCGCTTCAATCGGAATCCGCCAAAGCGTGGGCCGCAGGCGAGCCCTATGATTCGCAACGAATTGAACTATTCACGTTGTTATTCGAGCATCTTGCCAATAAAGACTTCAAGCATTACATCGATATCAATTCCACCGAGTCGGCCTATAAGAATTTCGCCTTCTTCGAGAGTTATTTTTCAAACTACATTGAAGGAACAGAATTCGAGGTGGAGGAAGCCAAGCAAATAGTTGATACCGGCGTAGCGCTCCCCACTAGGGACGAAGATAGTCATGATGTGCTCGGATCGTTCTATATCACATCCAATCGTAAGGAAATGTCCATCCTTCCCAAGGATCCGGATGACCTTATAAGCATTCTGCAGCGTCGTCATTCCATCCTTCTTTCCGCCCGGCCGACAAAGACCCCGGGTCTTTTCAAAGAGCAGAACAACAAAGCTGGGAATTCACACTTTGTCGATTACCGAATGGTACGTGGTACGTTGAAAAAAAGTTTTGAGATATATCGCGCTCTCCAAGATCCGGTTGCAAGAGCCTACTTCATTCTGTTTGTGATTAGTGAGGTTCATCCCTTCAATGATGGTAATGGACGTATTTCCCGGATTATGATGAATGCGGAGCTTACGGCTGCGAATATGCCCAAGATTATCATTCCTACCGTTTATCGCATTGACTACATTGATGCCTTGAAACGTCTCACTCAGAACGGAGAACCGGCAACCATTATAAGAGCTATGGAAAGAGTCCGTTTGTTCAGCAGCGGTCTGGATGGTTCCGTTTATGACACTTTGAGGACTTATCTGGAGCAATGCAATGCTTTCCGCGACGAGCAGGAATACATTCTCCGGTTTTAGTTTTCGACAATTCTACCCGAATCCGGAGCTGAATTTCGACAAAAATACCGCAAATAAAGTAAGCGTCCTATTTGTGTTTGACTTTTCATGGAAAAGCGTACCTTTGCTGTGTAAACAATGTGATTCTATGCTAAAAAGAAAGATTCGTTCTTATATCCATGAGCATCTTTCCAGTACCCTCAACTGATAGCATAAATCTCGCACGCTCTCCTTCAGTTATCTGCCCGTATCTGTTCTCCGGATGCATCTTCTCCCAGGAGAAGGTCGACAATCCTGACAGAACCGCGAGGCAATCCTTTTTGATGTGGGCTTTGTTCTCTTCGAACCTGTCTTCTGTGCGTTTCCAGCCGCGCAGGCGGTTGACCTCTTCGGCGGCTCTCTTGGCGCGGATGCAGATCAGGTGGTCGCTGTTCAGGCAGTTGTCCATATCGATGCGGTTGCAGTCGAGATGGAGGTGAAGGATGCCATTCGCCCTATCCTGTCTATATCTTTGCCTTGCTCTTAAGATTCTCGGTCTCGATAGCAACTTTAATCCTGTCACGAATCTCCTCGGCAGAAACGTCGTATTTAGGAACCATCCTATCAAAGTCCTTTTCTCTCCGGAACAATTGCGGTGAAAGGAGGCGCGAGTACATTACCTTGGAACGAATCTTATGACGGGATAGGTAGCTGGCGTAACTGATGGCTTCTTCAAGTTTGCATCCTTCTTCAAGAAGGCAGTAAATATCATAGTAGTCCCGAAATACTGTCCTGACGCAGAGGGCAAACACTTTCATCCCCAACAACTCTTGTAAAACAGGAGCCTTCAAGTTGTTGAATTGTAGTCCAACACTCATCGACTTGACGGGGTTTTCTGGGCGGAAAAACGACAGCTTTACTTTTCCTTCGTTAATGAATACGAGAAGGTGATCTTCTGCCAGGATTTCTTCCCTGGCGTCAGGAAACTTGGCTTTCAGTTCGCTTAGGATTGCTACGAAATCGAGTTGTGGGCGTTCTTTCCGAAGACCAATCAACTCGAAATCCAAATCTTCACTCAAGCGGTGATTCATTTGAATGGACTGTCCTGTCCCACCACAAAGGACGAGATCCTTTATGCAGTCCAATTGAGAAACATCAGCGAATACTTCTTTCGTTGATTCAGTCAGTCCTGCCGCTATTTTCTCTGGAAGGTCAATAAACGTGGGCATATCTCGAAATGTATTTATCTGGGTTGTTGATTCCGAACAGTTTCACTGCAAGTATGTAATTCAAGACATTCATCCGCTTGCCTTGACTGACCAAACGCTCTTTCCAGACCCGCTTGATGTGGGCTTTGCTCCATATTCCAAACAAAAGCGGAAGGTCTTCCAGATCAAGATGAACAAGAGCGGCTTCGATGACAGCATCATCGTCCAGATTTTCTGGAATACCCCGGTAAGACCAAAAGCCACCATTGGCTTTGATCTTCTCCAAGATAATATGCCGTTTCTCTTTCACGCTCTCCGTTTGTTTTTCACTGATTTCTTTCGAAACCATATATTTAGTCTGTGCCATTGCAATCGTACCAGAGGGGAGATCCAACGCCTCGTCGATCCGGACTGAGAGTGAAATAGTTGCTTCACGCTTTCCGTTAATGATGGCGGAGATGGTCTGAAAGTGTTCGCCAACCCGGGCAGCCAGTTCAGTCTGGCTGATTCCCAGTTCGACAATCCGTCCTCGGATCACCTCACCCACGCTAGGTACTGATATGTTGCTCATACTTTGCATCACCGCAAAGATATATAATCAAAATAAATTAAACAAATCTGTTTATTCTTATTGGTTATTTTACTTGGTCCCGACTTGATCCCCAAGGGCTCTTGTGGAGAATCCGTTGTAAACTGACCCCCTCATTCCGGTCCTAATTGCCCCCCGGATACTCTTCCTTTCATCGAAACAAGAAATGCAGGCTGTAGGGACGAAAAAACGCTCTAGCCTGCATTCTGTTTAAGATATCGTTCTCAAGACCAGGGGGATACTTTGCGTCGGAATTTCCATCCATTATCTTTTCCATCATTACAACTGAATAATGCACAAAAATTTGGATACCAAAATGGTATTCATTATTTTTGCAAAAAAGATGTAATTATGACCATTGTAAGCATACGCGATTTCAGAGCAAATCAAAGCAAGTATCTTGGCCTGGCCGCCGGTGGGGAGAGCGTAATCTTGACGTCCCGCACAGGCAGTTTCAAGATTGTGCCCATCACTGAAGACGACAGCCTTATCAGCAAGAAGGAGTTCTTCGCCCGCATTGATGAGGCTCGCAAGAGTATTGCCGAAGGTAAGGGCACCTCGGTGTCTGGGAAAGAGGAGTTGGATTCTTTATTGGCTAGTCTCTAGATGTATTCATTGGTATTTGCACCTCAGGCACTTGATGACTTGTCAAAACTGAAAAAATCCGAACCTGCCGCATTCAAAAAAGCAGGTAAATTATTGGCTGAACTTCAGGAACACCCAAAAACCGGGACGGGGAAGCCTGAGCCCCTCTCCGGAGACAGATTGGGCCAATGGTCCAGGCGTATCTCACAAAAACATAGACTGGTCTATGAAATAGAAGAGGCCGTCGTGAAAGTAGATGTTTTATCCGCATTCGGACATTACGAAGACAAATAGCTCGGTCACTTTTGGTCACCAGCCTTGTTATTTGGTCACTTTCGGTCACCTTTCCCGTGATTTATTTCAACTCACCGACTATGAATTGATTCTGCTGAAAAACAGTTTATTCGGTAAGAATTGACAACACACGATAGTCCCCGATATGGCCATATCCGCCCGGGGCACGAGAATACGCTTTCTAGGTATCTAGAGGGCGTATTTTTATGACTTGGCAAACATTTGGCAAAAATACCGCAAATAAAAAAGATTACTGATTATCCTTGCTAATTTCACATATTACAGGAGAAGACTGAAAATGCGATGAATAATTATTTTTCGTATCTTTGCTCTCCGTGAAAACGCTTCTGCTCATATTGTCGTTTCTGTTGTCGCTTTTTTCGGGTGGCAGGAATAAAGCGGATGCAGTTGTCTCTTCAGATGAAGGGACATACTGCGTGGCAGAAGCGTCTCCTTCCGATTCGAAGGCCGACTATTCCCTGAACCGCGACTTGTGCCTCACGGCTGCGCAGGGGCAGACTTTTGCGGGTGACGGCAGCTCGAATTCCGTCTCGGTACGGACAACCCATTCGGGGCGGAGGACATCCCCGCAGACCCGATCCACCTTTCGCCTCGTCAAGGGTGGTAAGATAATTGACAATAACCGCACGCATCCTTTCCTGACTCCCGTCTTCGTTCCGCTGTCAGGATTGCATATTTCTGAAAGGTATTTGTTTTCCATCTGCCGGCTCCGGCTTTAGCAGAACGGTCCTTCGTCGGCCATAATGGCCTCCTCGGAATGGCAGACTCCATGTCATTCTGAGCGAAGTGAATTATCTACAACCCGTTTCAGAACATCAGTAATGACAATTGTATTGCTGCTGGTCGGCCTGGGACTCATAGTCCTGGGCGCGGACTGGCTTGTTGAAGGCGCTTCCTCCATAGCGAGGAAGGCCGGCGTGAGCGAATTCGTCATCGGCCTTACCATCGTGGGCTTCGGGACCTCGTGCCCGGAGCTGGTGGTGAGCCTGACGGGAGCGTTTGCGGGGAATGCCGATATTGCCGTAGGAAACGTCCTCGGCTCCAACATATTCAATGTCCTGTTCATCCTGGGGCTCACGGCGCTGCTTCGTCCGGTGTCGATGACACGGGAAAACAGGAAGAGCGACATCCCGCGGGATATATCATCTATCTTTTTATCAACCTTTAATCATGGAAATCAAACTCAAATCGGTCCATACTGTCAAGGACCTCGTCATATCTGCCGTCGTTCTGGCCGCTGGCATCGGCCTCTATTTCGTCAACGCTGGACTGGGTGTCGTAATCGGCATCTGTGGCCTTCTGCTCCTGTTTTTCTTCAAGACTGGACACAAGCGAGAGGGTGAAGACATAGTCCTTCGGAAAAAAGCCATCGATATCGCCCACCATTGCCGCGATTCCGTAAAGGGCTTTCTCGACGGAAAGGACGTGGAGCCGGAAATCGATACCAATGAAAACGGCGGAGTGGTCCGTATTGAAATCTACTACAATGCCGGTGCTGCCGTGGCCTATGCCCAACTCTTCGACTTCTCCAATTACACCTACGTGCCGGCAACGGAAATCGTGGAGCTGCGCGGCCCAAGGGCCGAAAAGCTGATTGCCAAACTGTAACATGGAGAATCCGTTGTAAACTGACCCCCTCAATTCCGGTCCTGATTGACCCCCGGTCACTTTCAATCGGAACAGGGGGTCACGTTGAAAAGAGAACAAGGGGGTCACTTTGCTGCGGTATTTCCACAAACTTTGGTTCCGTTTGAGAAGTGCTGTTTTCTGTGTTTCCTACAGGTATTCACACGAATTATTTGTATCTTTGCATGATACGCAATAACCAAGAATCCAGATATGCACGACAACGAACAACTGAAAGAGGTCGCGACGCAGGTGCGCCGTGATATTCTGAGGATGGTCTGCAGCGCCAAGTCCGGCCATCCGGGCGGGTCGATGTCATCGACCGACATCCTGACCACCCTGTATTTCAACGTTATGGACCAGGACCCGGAAACATGGACCCGGGACGGGAAGGGACAGGACATGTTCATCCTTTCCGCCGGTCACATGACGCCCGTGTATTATTCCGTCCTGGCCCGCGCCGGCTATTTCCCGGTCAGCGAGCTGGCCACGTTCCGTACCTACGGCGCCCGCCTGCAGGGCCATCCGTCCATCCGGCGGGACCTTCCGGGCATCTTCCAGGCCTCCGGATCCCTGGGCCAGGGCCTGTCCGCCGCCTGCGGCCTCGCCCTCGGAAAGAAGCTGGACAAGGACGACCACTTCGTCTATTGCCTGTGCGGTGACGGCGAGTCCGAGGAAGGCCAGATCTGGGAAGCCGGCATGTTTGCCGTATTCCACAAACTGGACAACCTCATCGCCATGACCGACTGGAACGGCAAGCAGATCGACGGTCCCGTCTCCGAGGTGGCCGGCGAAGGCGACCTGTCCGAAAAATGGCAGGCCTGGGGCTGGAACACGATCGTCGCCGAAGGCCACGACTTCGACTCCATCCAGCAGGCTTTCGAGCTCGCCAAGGCCGGCAAGGGCAGCGGCAAGCCGACGATGATCCTCTTCAAGACCGAAATGGGCCACGGCGTGGACTTCATGGCCGGCACCCACAAGTGGCACGGCTCCGTCCCGAAGCCCGAGCAGCTCGAGGACGCGCTCAAGCAGTTGGGAGAAACCTCTCTGGGTGATTTTTAAACCATTGACATCATGAAAAAGTATATCGATACAGGAAAGAAGGACACCCGCAGCGGATTCGGCGTGGGTCTTCTCGAAGCGGGCCGCGCCGACAGCCGCGTCCTCGCCCTCACCGCCGACCTCAAGGGCTCCCTCAAGATGGATGCCTTCGCCGCCGAGTTCCCCGAACGTTTCATCCAGTGCGGCATCGCCGAAGCCAACATGGTGGGCGCCGCCGCCGGTCTCGCCATCACCGGCAAGATTCCTTTCATCGGCTCCTTCGCGGAGTTCGTGACCGGCCGCGTCTATGACCAGGTCCGCCAGGAAGTCGCCTACGGCAAGGCCAACGTGAAGATTGCCTCCTCCCATGCCGGCATCACCCTCGGCGAGGACGGTGCCACGCACCAGACCATGGAAGACCTCGCCCTCATGCGCGCCCTCCCGGAGATGGTCGTGATCAACCCCTGCGACTTCAACCAGACCAAGAACGCCACCATCGCCGCCGCGAAGTATGTCGGCCCGGTGTACCTGCGCTTCGGCCGCCCGAGCGTCCCGAACTTCACCCCGGAGAACGAGGAGTTCATCATCGGCAAGGCCCAGATCCTGAACGAGGGCAAGGACGTGACCATCATCGCCTGCGGTCACCTCGTGTGGGAGGCCCTCCAGGCCGCCGAGATCCTCGAGGCCGAGGGCATCTGCGCCGAGGTCATCAACATGGCCACTGTCAAGCCGCTGGACGAGGCCGCCATCCTGGACTCCGCCATCAAGACGAAGGCCATCGTGGTCGCCGAGGAGCACAACATGGCCGGCGGTCTCGGCGAAGCCGTGGCCGGCCTGCTCGCCCGCACCATGCCCACGCCGGTGGAATTCATCAACGGCGCCGACCGTTTCGGCCAGAGTGGCACGCCTTCTGCATTGATGCAGGCGTATGGCCTGGATGCCCAGCACATTGCCGCCGCAGCCAAGAAGGCCATCGAACGCAAGTGATGGAGAATGTCGAAAGCGTCTTCAACGGGATTGTAAAGGAATACAGCGAACGGGTCTATTGGCACGTCCGCCGGCTGGTGAACAGCCACGAAGACGCCGACGACCTCGTCCAGGACATTTTCCTGAAGATTTGGACTGCGCTTCCCTCGTTCCGGGGGGAGGCGCAGCTTTTTACCTGGGTGTACCGCATCGCGACGAACGAGACGCTGAACTGGCTCCGCCGCGAAAAGGTCCGCGCCGCCTTGCGCTTCACCTCGGTGGACGCGGAAATGGAGCGGCGCATCGACAACGACCCCTTCTTTGACGGGGATGCCGCCGACCGGGCCCTCTCCAAGGCCGTCGCCAGACTCCCCGAAAAACAGCGGCAGGTGTTCATCCTCCGCTACTACGACGAGGTCCCCTACGAAGAGATGTCCGAGATCCTGGGCACTTCCGTGGGCGCCCTCAAGGCCTCTTATCACATTGCACAGGAGAAAGTAAGGGCTGCCCTGGGAAAGAGCGATTTCCTTCCAGGCGATTAAACCTTACCGGAAAGTCCGTGTCTAAAAGACCGTCTATATGAGCAAGAGAACTGACATATCCACCCCGGAAGGCTACTTCGACAGCCTCCGTTCCAGACTCTCCGAGATCCCCCGGAAGGAGGAAGTCCGCGCGGCGTCCGCCCCGGCTGGAATCCGCCGTCTCGCCCCGTACGTGGCTTTCGCCGCGAGCGTCGCGGTGGCGGTGGTGCTCGGAAACTTCATCCTCCGCCAGACGGCCGTCCCCGCGGAGGACGACGGATGGGCCTATATCTCCTATCTCTCCCAGTCCATGGATCCGGACGGCGCAGCCCTTGTCGACGGGGATGCGTGGGAAGACGGGGAAGGGTACCTCTCCGAGGACGATATCATCAACTACCTGCTGGCAGACGGCATATCTGTGGAACATTTAAACTACGTGAATTATGAAGAAGGTTATTAGCATACTCTGCACCCTTGCCCTGTTCGCGGGGGTGGCGGCAGCCCATGGCCCGCAGCGCGGCCAGGGACGCGAGAACGACGGCTGGCGCGAGCGCGTCCGTGCCGAGAAGGTCGCCTTCCTGACGGAGGAGATCGACCTCACAGAAAGCGAGGCCCAGGTGTTCTGGCCCATCTACAACCAGCTCCAGAAGGAGCAGCGCGAAGTCTTCGATGCCATGCGGGAAGCCTACAAGGCCATGGAAAAGGGCCTTGAGGAAGGCAAGACCGGCAAGGACATGGAAAAGCTCGTGAAGGCGTATGTCGATGCCAAGGACAAGAACGAGGGCATCGAGACCAAGTACCTGAACAAGCTGATGAAAGCCCTGCCCGCCGAAAAGGTCGCCCGCTACTATGTAGCCGAAGAGAAGTTCCGCCACCAGCAGATCGGCCGCCTGGGGAACGGCAACTTCCCGAACTTCAAGATGTCCGAGGAGCAGAAGCAGCAGTGGAAGGAGCGCGGCGAGCAGATGAAGGAGAAAGGCGAACAGTTCATGGAACAGTTCCGGGGCCGCAACGGCCAGAAGAAGGACAAAGACGAAAATCAGCCCGCTGAAACCATCTAGTCCACGAACTGACCGTCCCGCATCACGAGGGTGCGGTCGCAGAGCTCGGCGAGGGAAGGATCATGCGTGACGATGACGACCGTCTGGCCCAGGCGGTCCCGGAGGTCGAAGAACAGCCGGTGGATCTCCTCCTTGGTACGGCTGTCCAGGTTGCCGGACGGTTCGTCGGCAAAAAGGATGGCCGGGTCGTTCACGAGGGCGCGGGCAATCGCCACGCGCTGCTGCTCGCCGCCGGAGAGTTCGGACGGCTTGTGCGACAGGCGCCCGGAGAGGCCCACCTCGCCGAGCAGGCGCCGGGCCTTCTCCCGGGCCTCCCGGGCCGGGGTGCCGCCGATGAGGGCGGGGATCATCACGTTTTCCAGCGCGTCGAACTCCGGGAGCAGGTGATGGGCCTGGAACACGAACCCGATCCGGCGGTTCCGGAAGGCCGACAGTTCCCGGGAACCGAGGTGCAGGACATCCGTCCCGTCCACCACGAGCGTTCCCGCGTCCGGCGTGGACAGCGTGCCCAGGATCTGGAGCAGGGTCGACTTCCCGGCCCCGGACGCACCCATGATGGCGACGACCTCGGACTTGTCCACCTGGAAATCAACCCCTTTCAGCACTTTGAGCGTGCCAAAACTCTTCTCGATACCTTTTGCCTCGATAATCATGTGACAAAAATACGGAAAAATCACCGAATCGGCGTGGAAATCAGGAAAAAAGTGCTAACTTTGCCGTCCGCAAGTCTCGGGTAGGCTTGCATAACGCATTAACCAACATTTAAAAACAGATTCACAATGGCTGTTAAAATCAGACTCCAGCGCCATGGTAAGAAGAATTTCGCATTCTTCCACATTGTTGTGGCCGACTCCCGTTCCCCGCGTGACGGACGTTTCATCGAGCAGCTTGGCTCGTACAACCCGAACACCAATCCTGCCACCATCATCCTCGATGCTGACAAGGCCCTGAAGTGGCTGAACGTCGGTGCCCAGCCTACGCTCACCGCCCGCCGCATCCTCTCCTACGAAGGCGTCCTCCTTCGCAAGCACCTCCAGGAAGGTGTCGCCAAGGGCGCGCTCACCCAGGCTCAGGCCGACGAGAAGTTCGCCGCCTGGAAGGCCGGTCAGGACGAGAAGATCGCCGCCAAGAAGACGGGCCTGAAGAACGAGGCCATCGCCAAGGCGAAGGAAGCCAAGGCCGCCGAGGCCAAGGTGAACGAGGCCCGTGCCGAGGCTATCGCCAAGAAGAAGGCCGAGGCTGAGGAAGCCGCCCGCAAGGCCGCCGAAGAGGCTGCCGCCGAGGCCGCTGCCGCCGCCGAGACGCCCGCCGAGTAATGCTGCGGATCGCGCAGGTATTGAAATCCAACGGCCGCGACGGCGAACTCCTCGTGAGTTTCTCCGGTATCGAGCCCGAGGAAATCGACCTTGAGGAACCGGTGTTCATCGAATTCGATGGACTGCCGGTTCCCTTTTATTTCGAATCCTTCACTCCCCGCGGCACCCGCCGCGCCCTCGTCCGCCTGACCGGCGTCCATTCCCTGAAGGATGCCGACGAACTCGCCGGCGCCATCCTTTACGCCGAAGACGACCTCTATGAGGACGAGGAGACCGACCTGACCGGATGGACCGTCCTCGACGCCGACGGGACCGAGGCCGGCACCGTCACCGCCCACGAAGACATCCCCGGCAACCCCTGCATCTGGGTGGAGACCGGGCATGGGGAAGTGCTCATTCCCCTGCATGAGGAGCTGGTCCTGGACGTGGACGAAGAAAGGCAGACCCTCCGGATGGAGATTCCGGAAGGCCTGCTGTCACTCTGAGGAGAAGCCGGAAACGGCTAATACACCTGTATTTCGTCGGTAAAGAGCCACTCGCGGGTGCGGGTGGCACGATAGCGTATGTAGCGCGCATCCCGGCCCACGGGAGCCCCGTAGGGCACATACAGCCCGTCGGGATTCTGGCCCAGGAGGTCGGAGACGGTGGTGAAGTGCTCGCCGTCCGTGGAGATGTCGATCCGTACCCGCGCCGGCTGGTAGATGCCGGCCGAGGGATGCGCCAGGAACGTCGCCGTCACGTAATGGACGGGACGGACGGCGCCAAGGTCCAGGGTGACATCGACATCCGACAGGAAACCCTGCCAGTTGCCGCCGAAGGACCAGCCGCCCTGGAGGCCGTCCACGAGGGCCGACGCCCGGCCGGCCGGATAGGACTTGTGCCAGGGCGTCGCATAGGTCACGCCCGCTCCGATACCCAGATGCTCCAGGACCACGTTCCGTTCGGGCCGTTCGCCCACTTCCTCTTCCAGTTTGAACGTATGGTAGCCGCGCTCGCGCAAGCCGGCGGCAAGCGCCGCCGCGCGTTCCCGGAAGTCCTCCGGATCCTTCGCAGAGAGCGGGCTCCAGCCGATCTCCGCAATCGCAAAGATGCGGGGATACAGCATGTATTCCGTATGGGAAGGCTCCGGAATCATCTCATGCCAGAGATTGCCCTGGACGCCCAGCAGATGCTCCAGCGCATCCGCAGGAATGCCCGCGGCCGGGTCATAGACATAGACGCTGTCCAGGGGCAGATAGCCGCCGAAGGCCTCCGGCTCCAGCACCGGGGCGTCCTGGGCCTTGTCCAGGTAGCAGCGGTTCCCCGGGGTCATGATGGCGTCGTGCCCTTCCCGGATCGCCTGCAGGCCACCGTCGGTCCCCCGCCAGGACATCACCGTGGCGTTCGGAGACAGGCCGCCCTCGAGGATTTCGTCCCAGCCGATGAGCTTCCGCCCATGGGCGTTCAGATACCGTTCGATGCGGCGCACAAGGTAGCTCTGGAGTTCATCGACATTGGCCAGACCCTCCTCCTGCATCCTCCGCCGGCAGTCCGGGCATTCGGACCAGTCGCGCTTCCCCGCCTCATCCCCGCCGATGTGGATGTACTCGGACGGAAACAGGTCCATCACCTCGTCCAGGATCTCCTCCAGCAGGGTGAAGGTCGATTCCTTGCCGGGACACAGGTCGTCCGAATCCGGCGTACAGCCCACGCCGGGAACGGCATACACCGTCTCCCGGGAATGGCCGGGCATCTCGACTTCCGGGATGACGGTCATGTGGCGCTCCGCCGCATAGGCGACGATTTCGCGCGCATCGGCCTGGGACAGGAAACCGCCGTAGGAGCCTTCGTAGCGGCTCCCCTGCTCGCCCCATTCCTTCCAGGTGTCCCCCACCCGCCAGGCGGCTTTCTCCGTCAGTTCGGGATGGGACTTGATTTCCATGCGCCAGCCGGCGGCGTCCGTCAGGTGGAGATGGAGCACATTGAGCTTCACTTCCGACAGGGCATCGATCTGCCTGAGGATGAAGTCCTTGTCGCGGAAATGGCGGGAGATGTCCAGCATCGCCCCGCGCCAGGCGAAACGCGGATAGTCGATAATTACGCCACAGTGGTAGGGCTGCTCCAGCTGGGTGAGCGTCGTCCGGGCGCGATACACACCCTCGGGGGTGTTGGCCTCGATCCGGATGCGTTTGGGGGTGACCGTGATGCGGTAGGCTTCCTTTCGGGCGAAGGCAGGCAGCGAGGCGCTCCACTTGGAGAAGGCGCGCTTCCCTTCCACGACCTCCACTTCCGTCGCCCGGGTCACCCCGTCGGCCATCTCATACGAAACGGGCGCCGGGAGGATTCCCAGCGCCGCAAGTAAAAGGGTAATAATGACTTTCATCAGATCAGGCCTCCGTTCAGTTCATAATCGGCCTTCACATCCTCGTAGAAGGCGGCCGACGCCGTCTGCATGTACGGCACGAGCCAGAACAGACCGATTCCCAGGGTCAGGAAAGACAGGAGCATCCAGCCGATGAAGCTCAGTTCCAGCCAGAAAAGGTCGAACTTGTGACCCTTCATCATGGCACGGCTGCGGTCGATGGCCTCGTTCGCGGACAGTTCCGGATTCTCCTCCAGGATATACGGCGTCATCGCATAGGAGAAACTCTTGACGATGCCCGGGATGAGGAACAGAAGGGTCCACAGGGCGATGAACAGATACATCAGGAACATGCCCCAGACCTTGTGCCAATACTTCCGGAACGAAATGTCGAACATGTTGGAAGTCAGACGGTCGTCCCCTTCGCGATACAATTTGAGGAAGGCGACGGCGAACCCGACGGAGAGTACGTTGTACAGGAAAATCCGCAGCAGGGAGCCCAGGGAACTCCAGGAACTGAGCGAAGAATAGGCGTCCATCACGCCCGCGATGTCGCCGGCTGCGGCCATCGCACCGATCTCCGCCGTGTCGAAAGTGCCGTTCAGAACCGGGACTTCCGCAGGTCCGAGGCAAAGCAGGGTAATGACGAAGAAAATGACGGTGGCCAGGACGGCGGGTGCCCAGTTGCCTTTCAGCGCCGCCAGGGCGGCGTTCTTGTATTCGGTGTTCGATTTCATGGAATCAGTAAATTTGGATCATATGGATGACAAGGTTGTCCACGCAACAGTAGAGCGGAAGGTCCGGCCGGCTGGAAGTCAGGTGGAAATCCAGCGCATCCACGCTGCCCAGCCCGGACAGGTCCACTTCGGTCCATTCCTCCAAGGCCTCGGTGCCGCTCACCAGTTTTACGGACTTCTCGCCGGTCTTGGTCCCGTTCTTGATTCCGCTCACGGTGAGCGTCAGATGGTCCCCGGAAACGAACGGACCATCGGCAAGGCCCGTCCCGTAGCGGGCGGCCTGGACCACGGCCTGCACGTTCTGCACGAAGACCACGGTGGCGGCGTTGGAGGACTCGTCATTGGCCACCGGAGCCAGCACGCCGTGCTCCGGCATCAGGGTCGAGGTCGTGTCGTGGAACACGGCATAGGCGTGGGACTTCTCGTGGCCGCCCTCGTCGAAGACGGCGAAGCGGGAAGGCTTCCGGTCCGGCGTGGCCAGGGTGTCGATGCCCCGGCACAGGGCGAAACCGCCCAGGAAGTTCTCGTCCGCATCCAGCTTTCCGCACACGGAGACGGCACCCGTCGAGAAATACGGGAAGAAAGACACCGTATCCTTCCCTCCGTTGAAGAACTCGTTCACGAACGACTCCCACTGATAGTTGTTTTCCGGCTCGAAAGCGAGCTTGAGATAGCCGTCATACTTGCTCTGGCCGTCCAGTCCGGAGAAGCAGGACACGGCCGAGAGGACCACTGCGCCAAGGAAAGCGCTTCTAATCATCAATTTCCGTAACATAGTACAAAACTACGCATTTTTTTGTAATTTTGTTCGATTGACAAAACATATTGCATCATGTCTACAACACTCATCGTCATCCTGGCCATCGTGGCCCTCCTCGTCATCTGGGGCATCGGCATCCAGAACAAGCTTGTACAAGTCGACGAGCTCTGCAACAACGCCCTGAAGCAGATCAACGTCCAGCAGGTCAGCCGCTACGACGCCCTGCAGGCCATCATCAAGCTCACCCGCGAATACGCTTCCTACGAAGCCGACACCCTCGAGAAGGTCATCTCCCAGCGCAAGATCACCGCTTCCGCCAATCCCACGGTGGACGAGATCGCCGCGAACGAGAAGGCCCTCCAGGAAGTGAGCGCGAAACTCATCGCCGTGGCCGAGCAGTACCCCGACCTCAAGGCCAACCAGAACTACCAGCAGGCGATGGCCGACATCAAGCAGTACGAAGAGAATGTCCGCCTGGCCCGCATGACCTTCAACGACACCGTCACCCGCTACAACAAGGAAGTGCGGATGTTCCCCGCCTCCCTCGTGGCCGGTATCCTGGGTTTCGCCAAGCGCGACTACCTCGCCGAGGACACCTCCAAGAAGGACTATCCCGTCATCTAAGCGATGAAGCGGCTTCTTGCGTGCGTGCTGGCGGTCCTCGCCGGCACTTTGGCCGTACATGCCCAGCAGCTCCGGGACATGGACATCCGGGCGGTCCTCCAGGCGGACGGATCGGCCCGGATCACCCAGGTCTGGGACGCCACCGTCGTGGACGGGACGGAGATGTACATTCCCGTCTCCAACCTGGGGAAGATGACCGTCCGGGACCTCTCCGTGAGCGAGAACGGCCAGCCCTACATCAACGAAGGACGCGACTGGGACGTGGACCGTTCCCTCGACGGGAAGGCCGGACGGTGCGGCATCATCGACAAGCACGACGGCGTGGAACTGTGCTGGGGAAAGACATCCTATGGCCGCCATGTCTGGACGGTGGAATACACGGTCACCGGTCTCGTGCAGTCTTTCTCCGATGCGGACGGCTTCAACTTCATGTTCGTGAACCCGGGCTTCGACGCCCCGGCGGAGCATGTGAAAGTGACCATCATCAACGGCACCGGCGGCCCTGCATGGACCTATGACAACACCCGCGTCTGGGGCTTCGGTTCCTACGGCGACATCGACGTTACGGACGGCGCCGTCGTCTATGAGTCCTCCGAGCCGTTCTCCTACCAGAGCTCGTTCATCGCCCTGGTCCGTTTCGAAAAGGGCCTCTTCTCCCCTGCCGTGAGCCGGGACATGACCTTCGACGAACTCAAGCAGAAAGCCCTGGACGGCAGTTCCTATGGGAAAAGCGATCCTTTCGAGAAGTTCTTCCTCCTGCTGTTCGCCCTCCTGTTCGGCGGGTCGCTGCTCGCCGTCTTCCGCGCCATCGTCCTGAGCGCGCTCGGCTACAAGTACAAGAAGTCCATGTACGGCAAGACCAAGATCACGGAATGGTGGCGGGAAGCCCCGATGAACGGGAACCTCTTCGCCTCCTCCTTCGTACTGGACAACGGCTGGCGGTTCGCCGGCAACACCTCGTCCAAGGGACTCATCGGCGCTTTCTTCCTGCGCTGGATCCTGGACGGGAAAGTGAAGGTCCTGCCCGACCCGAACAACGCCAAGCGCGTGAACCTGGACTTCTCGGGCGATCCCGGCATCCAGGACGACGTGGAGCTCGCCCTCTTCAACATGGCCCGCGAGGCCAGCGGCAGCAACCTCCTGCTGGAATCCGGCGAGTTCGAGAAATGGTCGGAGAAGAATTTCAAGAAAATGACGGCCTGGCCCATCCGCGCGAAAGCCCGCGGCCAGGGATTCCTGCAGGACCACCGCTACTTCCGCCACGGCACCACCACCAACGAGGAAGGAGCCCGCGAGGCCAGCCATGTGGTCGAGTTCAAGAACTTCCTGAACGACTTCACCCTCTCGGGCGAGCGGACGGCCAGCGAGGTGGGCCTGTGGAAGGACTACCTGGTGTTCGCCCAGCTGTACGGCATCGCCGACAAGGTCTCGGAACAGTTCCAGAAGCTCTATCCCAAGGAGTTCCAGGAAGTGGCCCAGTCCGTGGGCGTGGACCCGAACGTGATGATGCGCACCATCCGCCTGAACAACAGCATGTCCACGTCGGCGGTGAGCCGGGCCGTGTCCAAGCAGCAGGCCGGCAGCATCCGCGGCACCGGCGGCCACACCTCCTTCGGCGGAGGCGGCGGCTTCTCCGGCGGCGGTTTCGGCGGCGGCGGACGCTAGAGCATCTTCTTGACCAGTCCGAACAGCCTGTACGGCATGTAACGGAATTTGAGATCGATCCCCGTGGGGGTCTGCAGGACGGAACGCTCGTGACTGAATGCCAGGAACGAGCGTTCGCTGTGATAGGAGCCCATGCCGGAATTGCCCACGCCGCCGAAGGGAATCTTCGGGTTGGCGATGTGCATGATGACATCGTTGATGCAGGCTCCGCCGGAGGTGGTCCGGCCGATGAGGTCCCAGCCGTCTTCGGGCTTGCCGAAGTAGTAGAAAGCCAGGGGCTTCTCGCGGCCGTTGACAAAGTCCGCCACCTCGTCGAGATTCCGGAAGGTCAGGATCGGGAAGATGGGGCCGAAGATCTCCTCCTGCATGACGGGAGCGTCGGGCGAGACCTGGTCCAGGAGCGTCGGCTCGATCCAGCGCTTCTCCCGGTCGGAACGGCCGCCGGCGAGGATCGTCCCGTCCTTGAAATAACCTACGAGGCGGTCGAAGGCTGCGTCCCGGACGACGTGGACAAAGTAGTCCGACTGTTCCGTCCCGTCGGGATAGAGCCCGGCCAGTTCCCGCTTGAACGCCTCCACGAAGGCGTCCTTGATGTCTTCGTGCAGGAGCAGGTAATCCGGTGCGATGCAGGTCTGGCCGCTGTTGAGGCACTTGCCCCAGACGATGCGCCGGGCGGCAACCGCCAGGTCCGCATCCTTGTCCACGATACAGGGGCTCTTGCCGCCGAGTTCGAGGATCATGGGCGTCAGGTACTTCGCCTGGGCCTCCATGGCAATCTTCCCCAGCGAGGGGCTCCCGGTCAGGAATACGAGGTCGTATCGATGTCTGAACAGTTCTGCATTGACCGTCCGGTTGCCCTGGACTACGGCGACGAAATCCTCTTCGAAGGTATCCTTGACGAATTCCTCCAGCACTTTGGATACCGTCGGGACATACGGCGACGGCTTCAGGATGGCCGTGCAGCCCGCCGAGACGGCCCCGACGAGGGGATTCAGCAGCAGTTGAACCGGATAGTTCCAGGGCGACACGATGAGGGTGCACCCCAGCGGCTCCCGGACGATGTAGGAGGCCGACGGCATCACGGAAACCGAAGAGGATACCCGGCGTCGGCGGGCCCATCGGCCCACTTTCCGGGCCGCCTCCCGGATCTCTCCGTACACGAGGCCGATCTCCGTCATGTAGGCCTCCTCATAGCTCTTGTGGAGGTCCGTCCACAGGGCCTCGCACAGGGGCTTCTCCCACTTCTTGAGGCCTTCGTTGAACTGGAGCAGCTGGAAACGGCGCCAGTCCACATCGCGGGTGACGCCGCTCGCGAAGAACGCCCGCTGCCTGCGGACAAGTTCCTCGATCCTTTCGGGGGTAGTGTTGTCGATCATATGAGTAACGCTATAAGTACTCCTTCGTCACCGACACCGGACACGCCTTGCAGCCTTCCGGAGCACCTTCGTAGAGGACGGTGCCGCCGTCCTCGCCGGCGCCGGGGCCCAGTTCGATGAGCCAGTCGGCGCAGCGGATGACGTCCAGGTTGTGTTCGATGAGCCAGACCGTGTTGCCGCGGTCCACCAGGGAGTCGAACAGGCGGAGGATGTGCCGGATGTCCTGTGTATGAAGGCCGTCGGTGGGTTCGTCGATGATGAAGATCTTTCCCTCCACGCCCAGGTAGGAAGCCAGCTTGAGCCGCTGGAGTTCGCCGCCCGACAGGGTGGAAAGCGCCTGATTCAGATGGAGATACTGCAGACCCACGTCCACGAGGGGCCGCAGTTTCTGTTCGATGACGGTTCCCTTGAAGAAGGCCGATGCGAGACGGACGGAGAGGTCCATCACCTGGGCGATGTTGAGCGTCTCGCCGGTGGCGCCGGTCACGGTATAGGCCAAAGCCTCCGGCGCATAGCGCAGGCCGCCGCAGGCCTCGCAGGTGGTCTCGATGGCGTCCATGAAGGCCATCTCCGACACGATGACGCCCTTGCCGCCGCACACGGGGCAGGCGCCCTTCCCGTTGAAGGTGAAATACTCCTCCTTCATCTTATGGGCCTTGGCGAAGGCCTTGCGGATGTCGCCCGCAACCTCCATGTAGGTAGCCGGGGTGGAGCGGAGACTCACGCCGATGTTCTTCTGACTGATGTACACGACCCTTTCCGGATCCGGATACGCCTTCCGGAAGCATTCCATCAGGGAACTCTTGCCGGAACCCGCGACACCCGCGACGACGCCCATCACGCCCAGGGGAATATCGACCGTGACACCCTTCAGGTTGTGCAGGGTGGCGTTTTCCAGGCGGAAGACAGATTCCTTCGCCCCTGCGGGGCTCGGAATGACAGAACGCGGATGCGCCTTGAAAGGGACGGGCTCGCCGATCATGGAACCGGTGGCCGTGCCGCTTTTCAGGAGTTCCCCATAACTCCCCTGGAACACGATTCTGCCCCCGTCGATGCCCGGGCCGGGACCCATGTCCACGATATGGTCGGCAATCCGGATCATCTCCGGATGGTGCTCCACCAGGAGGACCGTGTTGCCATGGTCCCGAAGCCTGCGCACGGAGCGTTTCATCCGCTCGATGTCGCGGTTGTGCAGGCCCACGCTGGGCTCGTCCAGGATGTACAGCACGTCGGAAAGGGACGAATTGATGTATTTCGCGATCTTGCAGCGCTGCGCCTCGCCGCCGGAGAGCGTCCCCACGGGGCGGTCCAGGCTCAGATATCCCAGGCCGATCTCCTCAAGGGCCGACAGCCGCGCGCCGATGGTCGCTTTCAGGTCCACCGCCAGCGGATCGGACAGGTTCCGGATCCAGGCGTTCAGGCGCGAGATGGGCATGGCGCAAGCCTCGGCGATGTTTTTTCCCTCGATCTTGCAGGTCAATACCTTGGGATTCAGCCGAGTGCCACCGCAGTCGGGGCAGGTGCCCATCGTGAGCATCGGATTCAGCACGGCGGCATGCAGGAGCCCCTCCTCCGAATTGATGATGCTGCGGTACATCCGCGGGATGAGGCCCTCGTACTTCGCGGACTTGGGCCAGCCCGCCGGCGGATTCTTGAGCTTGATCTGCGGGCTGTTCAGGAACAGGTCCAGTTCCTCCGGCGAATAGTCCCGGATCTTCTTGTCCAGGTCGAACAGGCCGCTCCGGGCATACCGGATCCACCGCCAGCCGCCCTTGCCGAAGGCGATGTAATGGATGGTGTCCTCGTCATTGAGGCTCTTGTCGAAGTCCACGAGCTTGTGGATGTCCAGCTCCCGGATCTCGCCGAGGCCCGAGCAACGCGGGCAGCTTCCCTGGGGGTGGTTGAAGCTGAAGCTGTCGGAATACCCCACGAACGGCTTCCCGACACGGGAGAACAGCAGGCGGATCAGGGCATAGATGTCGGTGTAGGTTCCCACCGTGGACCGGGAATTCTGCGCCGGTTTCTTCTGGTCGATGACCACGGCGATGGGAAGGCCCTCGATCGAGTCCACATGCGGCCGCCCGTACTTGGGCAGATACTGCTGGACGAAGGTCGGGAAAGTGTCGTTGAGTTCCCGCCGGGACTTGGCGGCGATGGTGTCCAGCACCAGCGAGCTCTTGCCCGAGCCCGAGACGCCGGTGAACACGGTGATCTGGTATTTGGGGATGTCCAGGGAGATGTCCTTCAGGTTGTTCTCCCGCGCGCCCCGGATGCGGATGGTATCGGTGGTCATGCCTTTTTCTCCTTCTTCTTTCGGTCGTAAAACTCCGCCACGGCGGTGAAGAAGACGTCGCCGCTGGAATTCAGGGCCGTCTCCACGGAATCCTGGACAACGCCGATGATGAAGCCCACGGCGACCGCCTGCATCGCGATGTCATTGCCGATTCCGAAGAACGAGCAGGCCATGGGGACCAGCAGGAGCGAGCCGCCCGCCACGCCGGAGGCACCGCAGGCGCCGAGCGTCGCGATGAGGCTCAGGAACAGGGCCGATGCGAAACTCACTTCGATGCCCAGCGTATGGGCGACAGCCAGGCTCAGGACCGTGATTGTCACAGCCGCGCCGTTCATATTGACCGTACAGCCCAGCGGAATGCTCACGCTGTAGAATTCCTCGTCCAGGCCCAACTCCTCGCACAGTTCCATGTTGATGGGGATGTTCGCCGCGGAAGACCGGGTGAAGAACGCATTGATCCCGCTCTTCTTCAGGCACTTCCAATAGAGGGGGTACGGATCCTTCCGCAAGTGGAGCCAGGCGATGAAGGGATTGACGACGGCCGATGTGAACACCATGCAGCCCACCAGCAGGAGGATCAGTCTCCCATAGTCCACGAAGATGTCCAGGCCGTTCTCCGCCACGGAGGTGAACACGAGGCCCAGGATGCCGAAGGGGGCGAACTGGATGACCCACTTCACCACCTGCGACACGACATCGGCCAGGTCGGACACGACCTTGACCGTATTCTCGGAGGCCAGCAGCTTCAAGCCCGCGCCGATGACCAGGGCCCAGAACAGGATGCCGATATAGTTGGCCGACGCCAGGGCCTGCACCGGATTCATCACCATGTTCGTCAGGAGGGTCGTGAACACGTCGGCCAGGCCGCCCGGGGCCGCTCCGGACCCGTCAGCGCCCTGCAGCGTGAGGATGACCGGGAACAGGAAACTGCCCACCACCGCGATGACGGCCGCGACGAACGTGGTCAGGAGATACAGCCCGATCACGGTCCGGAAGCGGTCTCCCAGGCCGCCATGGGCCTTGGCGATGGAAGAGGCCACCAGGAGCATCACCAGGACGGGAGCGATGGCCTTGAGGGCGTTCACGAACACCTGCCCCAGGATGCCGATGCCGGTCCACTGCGGACACAGAAGCCCGAGGACGGCGCCGATGACCAGGCCGCCCAGGATCCGGACGACGAGGGAGGTGCCGGTCCACCAGCTCAGGAGGGAAGAAGCCCGAAAGCTAGTCTTAGGTTCCATAGGAATGTTTTACGTAGTACACAAATATACGCATTTTTATGTATCTTTGTGGAGACACTGACTTCGACATCATGAAAAAGACCCTTCTCCTCCTCTCCCTGCTGCTTTCCCTGGGCGGAACGGCGCAGGCCCAGAAAGTCCTTCACCTGAACCGGTATGCGGAGGCCAACGCGGCCCTGCCGCCCGCTGAGGGCGCCCGCGTCGTCCTGTACGGAGACTCCATCACCGACGGGTGGGCCAGCCAGCGGCCGGAGTTCTTCGAGCGCACCGGCTTCATCGGCCGGGGCATCAGCGGAGAAGTGACCGCGCAGATGCTGCTCCGGTTCCGGGCCGACGTCCTGGACATCGGCGCATCGACCTTCGTCCTGCTCGCGGGCATCAACGACATCGCGGAGAACCTGGGCGACAAATATGACGAGGACGCCACCTTCGCGAACATCCAGAGCATGGTGGAACTGGCGCTGCTGCACAATGTGCGGCCGGTCATCTGCTCCGTCCTTCCTTCATACATCCTCCGCTGGCGCCCGGAGGTGACCGACGCCTTCGAGAAGGCGATCCGCCTGAACGCCCGCCTGGAGACCTACTGCCTCCGCCACGGCATCACCTACGTGGACTACGCCAGCGTCATGGCCGGCCCCGACGGCCGCATCCGCGACGGTCTCACCGGCGACACCGTCCACCCCAACGCCACCGGCTACGAAATCATGGAGCAGCTTCTCCTGGAGAAGCTCAGATAAGTTTCGCCCTTTTGCTCTCCAGCCGACGGAGCCATCTGCGGATTTGACGGGAACTTCCCTCCCCTGAACCGGACCTCCCCGGTCATCGCCGCCAACACGGCGGAGAACTGCCGCAGGATCCTCGACGTCGTGCACCGGCATCTGACGGAGATTCCGTACTGACCCATTCTTTTGACAGGAAACCCTCCGATTGGAGATACTAGTCCGAGACGGGCCGTATGGTCAGACCCACATTCCTGGCGGAAAAGTGAACAGCGGGGCTTCCGTCTTCGGAAGCTTGCGATCCGAAAAGAATGTAAGTTTTACAATTTTTTGTACAATTAACTCTCCAGTTTCACTGCCTGCGGCTTCTTAGGCCGGCCGCGGCGCTTCTCGGAAGCCTTGCGGGAACGGTAGAGCGGGGCGCTGCCCTCGGGGATGTCAATCCCGAACGCC
>JAFUDV010000014.1 GCA_017464245.1 Bacteroidales bacterium
CTCCCAGCCGCACAAAGTGGTTTGCAAACTGCGCCTGTACGCCGTATGCGGTGGACCTACCACCATCTCTTTCAAAGTTACGAAGTCCTCCTATTTAAGTGGCCAACTTCATAAG
This sequence comes from Bacteroidales bacterium, assembly GCA_017464245.1. GTDB lineage: Bacteria > Bacteroidota > Bacteroidia > Bacteroidales > UBA932 > Cryptobacteroides. Next base: position 116 of record JAFUDV010000014.1, read on the forward strand.
AGTTCTTCTCGTGACACACTTTCATGCTCCAAAGATAGGAAATCGTCTTCAGATTATCGGCGGATTTTCGTAAATTTACCGGCGTATCCGATCAGCATCCTATGAAAAGAGAGTCCTGTCTGCTTCTTTCCGCAGCCGCCGTCTGCCTGCTCCTTGTCTCCTGCGCCCCGAAACCGCGGCATTTCGAACTGGGCAGCAATCCCATCATCACGCACATGTATTCGGCGGACCCGTCGGCCCATGTGTTCGGGGATTCGCTGTACGTGTATCCCAGCCACGACCGGGACATGGCCCGGGGCTTCGACATGGAGGATTACCATGTCTATGTGACCGGCGACATGAAGACCTTCGAGGACCGGGGCGTGATCTTCCGTCCCTTCGAGCAGACGTCCTGGGCGACGAAGAACGCCTGGGCACCGGACTGCGTGGAATGGAACGGAAAGTATTACCTGTACTATCCGACCGATGTCAAGTATATCGGCGTTGCCGTCGCGGACAGCCCGTACGGCCCCTTCGAGGATCCGCTGGGTCATCCGCTTCTCACCATCGACTCTCCCGGAGTCGTCTGCGACCGCGATTTCATCGACCCCTGCGTGTTCATCGACGATGACGGTCAGGCCTATATGTTTGTGGGACAGAACACTTGCTGCTGCATTAAGTTGAACGACGACATGATTTCCTACGACGGTGAGGTGCATATCATCGAAGGCCTGGAGGAATTCTTCGAGGCCTCCTGGGTCCATAAGTACAATGGGAAATACTACCTGTCCTACAGCAACAGTCCTTTCACGGGCCACCAGCCGGAAATCGTCTATGCCATGGCCGACAACCCCCTGGGCCCGTACGAGTACAAAGGCCGGATCCTGGGTCCGGTGAGCAGCGGCACCAACCATCACAGTATCGTGCAGTTCGGGGACGACTGGTTCCTGTTCTACCACACCGGCGACCTGGGCAACTACAACTGGCCCGACCGGGGAATGGGCGGCTTCCACCGCAGCGGGTGCGTGGATTACCTGTATTACAACGAGGACGGAACGATCCGGGAAGTCCAGCCCACCGTCAGCCAGGAGAAACTGGAGAAGAACACCGCTTTCAAAGGGGAGTATTGATCCGCGTTTACCGGACTGACAGCACCGTTTTCTGCACATCCCGGCTGTTCGGGCCCGCCATGATCTCGAAATCGCCGGGCTCGCACACCCATTGGAGGTCGTGGTTGTAGTAGGAAAGGTCCTCGGCGGTGAGATGGAAGTCCACCTGCACGGATTCTCCGGCGGGAATGTGGACCCTCCGGAAGCCCTTGAGTTCCTTGACCGGACGGGTGGAAGTGGCGTAGATGTCGTGGATGTAGAGTTGGACAATCTCATCACCGGCACGGGATCCCGTGTTGGTGACGGTCACGGAGGCCGTCACGGAACCGTCCATGGGCATCTCCGAAGCACTCAGGGTGACGGGGGAGTAGGCGTAGGTGGTGTAACTGAGCCCGTATCCGAAGGGATAGAGCGGAGCATTGATTTCGTCGATATAGCAACTGACGAACTTCTGGTACGGCTTGTCGTCCGGGTGCGGGCGGCCGGTATTCTTGTGGTTGTAATACAGTGGAAGCTGGCCCACGTTGCGGGGGAAGGACGTCGTGAGTTTCGCCGAGGGGTTCACGTCGCCGAAGAGGACATCGGCAATGGCGTGCCCGCCTTCGGAACCGGGGCTCCAGACATTCAGGATGGCGTCCATGGCTTCGTCTTCCCATACCAGCGTGAGCGGACGACCGGTCACGAGGAGCATCACAACCGGCTTTCCGGTGGCTTTCAGGGCCTTCAGAAGCTCTATCTGGGCGTCAGGAATGGAAATGTCCGTGCGGGAGGCGCCTTCGCCGTTGAGATTGGCAATCTCGCCCACACAGGCGACGACCACATCGGCCTGGCGAGCCTTGGCGACCGCCTCGGCGATGAGCCTTTCCTGCGGAATGGTATGGATGTCCGGGGCCTGGTAGCCCGGCATGAAGATTTTGTACAGGCCGAAGCGGACGGATTCTTCCAACTCTTTGTCCTTGAAGAGCCAACTTCCTTCGGCATAGGATGCATTTGCGACTTCGGCAATGCCTAGATACGGGGTGACGCTTTCGCCATTGTGGTCGGACATCGACCAGGTCCCAGCCATAGCGGAGGCATCCTGGGCTAGCGGCCCCACCACGGCAATGCGCTGGTTCTTGGACAGCGGCAGGATGCCGTTGTTCTTGAGGAGCACCATGGACTCCTGCGCTGCCTTGCGTGCGAAAGCGAGGTGCTCGGGGGTGTAGATTTCCTTTACTGAGCGAGTTGCATCCAGGTACTTGAACGGATTCTCAAACAGACCCAACTTGTATTTCGCCTCCAGGATGCGGCGGCAGGCCTTGTCGATATCGGCCTCTGTCACGCGGCCTTCAACTAAGGATTTCCAGAGCGTACCCACATAACCGTCGGAGTTCATGTCCATATCCAGCCCCGCCTGGAGGGATCGGGCCGAGACTTCCTGCAGGTCGCCGATGCCATGGTTCACTTCCTCGGCAATGGCCGTGGCGTCGGAAACGATGAAACCGTCGAAGCCCCATTCTTTCCGCAGCAGGTCGTCCATCAGGCACTTGTTCATCGACGCCGGAATCCCCTCGAACTCATTGAAGGAGGACATATAGCTCGCAGCGCCGGCGTATGCCGCCTGCTGATACGGCCGCATATAGCCGTTCAAGGCCTCCTGGCGACTTAGGAATACGGAATTATAGTCCCGGCCGGCCTCGGCACCGCCGTACAGCGCGTAGTGCTTGACGCACACCATCACGTCGTGGTCGTCATAAACTCCGTCCGTGCCTTGATAGCCGCGGACATAGGCCTTCGCAATCTCGCCTCCCAGGTACGGATCCTCACCGCCTCCTTCCACGATCCGGCCCCAGCGGGCGTCGCGGCAGATGTCCACCATCGGGCTGAACACCCAGTTGATGCCGGCCGCGGACGCCTCCGCCGCGGCAATCCGGGCCGTCTGCTCCACCAGGTCCATGTTCCAGGACGTGGAAAGGGCCAGCGGCACCGGGAACACGGTCTGGAAGCCGTGGATGACGTCCATGCCGATGATGAGCGGAATGCCCGCCCCGGACTCCAGGGCGATCTGCTGGATGTCGCGGATGTATTCCGTGTTGCCGGTTCCGTACACGCCGCCGAGCTGGCCCGCCCGCAGGAGCTTGACATTCTCGTCCTCCTCCGTCACGCGGATGGCCGAGATGAATCCCGGCGCGGAATGCAGGTTCAGCTGGCCGATCTTCTGTTCCAGGGTCATCCGGGACATCAGGTCGTCAATGTACTTGTCCATGTCGGACTTGGGGGTGCAGGCTGCCAGGACGACAGCCAAAGTAGTTAGTATCAGTTTGTTGTTCATCATGTGAGTGATTATCGTTCACTTCCGCTTCCCCTGTGTGAACGCCCGGTATTCCAGCGGGGTCATGCCGGTGAGGCGGCGGAAGGCGGTGAAGAAGTAATCCTCGTTCTCGTAGCCCATTTCGTACGCGACCTGCTTGACGGGCCGCGTACTGTTCGTGAGGGCCTCCTTGACCTTGCCCATCTTCACCTCCTGGATGTACTTGGCGGGGGAGAAGCCGGTATATTCCTTGAAAATGCGGCGGAAGTTGGAATAGCCCATGCACAACTGCTGGGCCACGTCTTCGGGCGTGATGGTGCGGAACTGCTCGGAGATGAGGATCTTGGCGCGGTTGATCTGGTCGGCGACTTCGGAGAAGGCCTCGTTGCGGCCGTAGAACCAGGCCAGGGAGAGCAGGTGTGCCACCAGGCCGCCCAGGCGCTGCTGGAAACCGGACATCTGCTGCGTGGCGGTCCGGATGGCCTCCTTGTAGAGTTCGACGATGTCGCTCCTCAGGCCGGCGTGCCAGACCGGGCGGTTCAGGGAGAAAAAGCCGTTCCGGACCCAGGTGTTCATCTGTCCGCCCTTGAATCCGATCCAATACTCTTTCCAGCCTGTCTCAGGATCCGGACGGTACGTATGCCATTCGCCTGGGAACAGCAGGAAGAAGCTGCCCTGCCGCACCTGGACCGGATGGGACTGCGTGGCGCTGCGGAACGTTCCCTGTCCCTGCGTGATGTACAGCAGCTGGTACTCGTCCAGGACGCGTCCGCGTTTCTCGGAAAACAGGTAGCGGGAAGGATGGTTGGACGGGGGATAGGGCTCTCCGGGGCCTACATCCTGGAAGCCGACCGAATTCACGGCCGTTCCCCACAGAAGGTCGTTGGGACCGGCAACCAGGTATTTCAGGTGGATGGCATCGTCCATGGGGGCAAAAATAACACTATTTGATGATAATTCATTATCTTTGCGGCGTCAAAAAAAGAAAAAATGCTATGAAAAACATCTGGCTCCTTTCCGTCATCGCTCTGGTCCTCTCCGGTACCTTCCTCGTCAGTGCGACGTCCTGCGGCAGCCGCCGTGCCAAGGCAGTGGATACCCTCAAAGTCAATACGACCGGCCTCTGCGACGATATCATCGGCTTCAACGGCCCCACCCCCGTGGAGATTTCCGTCGTGGAAGGCGTCGTGACCGGCATCAAGGCGCTTCCCAACCAGGAGACGCCGCGGTTCTTCCAGCGGGTGCTGGACGGAGGGTTGCTGGAGAAGCTGAACGGCCTGACCGTGGAAGAGGCCCGGCAGGCGGAACTGGACGCCGTGACGGGCGCCACCTTCTCGTCGAACGCGCTGATCGGCAACATCCGCCGCGGCCTGGATTCCTTGCAAGTCCGGTAATCTGTGCGTATCTTTGTCCTGTCACCAATCGACAGGACATGAAAGAGTACGGACATTTCGACGACGCCCGCCGGGAGTATGTCATCACGGATCCGGCCACCCCGTGGCCCTGGATTAACTATATGGGCACGGAGGATTTCTTCTCCCTGATCTCCAACACCGCAGGCGGCTATTGCTTCTGCAGGGACGCCAAGTTCCGCCGGATTCTCCGGTACCGCTACAACGGCGTACCGATGGATGCCGGCGGCCGCTATTATTACATCAAGGACGGGGATACAGTCTGGAATCCGGGCTGGAAGCCGTGCAAGACGGCCCTCGACGCCTATGAGTGCCGGCATGGCATGGGCTACACCCGCGTCTGCGGCGAAAAGGACGGTCTCAGGGCCGATGTCCTGTTCTTCGTCCCCATCGGCCATCGCTGCGAGGTGCACCGGGTGAAACTCACCAACACCGGGACTGCCCGGAAGTCCTTCCAGCTCTATTCCTTCGTGGAATGGTGCCTCTGGAACGCCTCCACGGACATGGAGAACTTCCAGCGGAACCTGTCCACCGGCGAGGTGGAAATCGAGGGTAACGTCCTCTATCACAAGACCGAATACCGCGAGCGCCGTGACCATTACGCCTTCTTCGGGGTGAACCGTCCCTTCGATGGCTTTGACACGGACCGGGAGACCTTCATCGGCCTGTACAACGGCTTCGACGCCCCGCAGCAGGTCCTTGCCGGGACCTCGGGGAATTCCGTGGCCCATGGCTGGAGCCCCGTCGCCTCGCACCGGTTCGACCTGACGCTCGAACCGGGTGCCACGGAGGAACTCATCTTCGTCCTCGGGTATGTGGAAAACAAGCCGGAGGAGAAGTTCGTCGCACCGGGCGTCATCAACAAGGAAAAGGCACTGGCGATGATGGACGCGTTCGCGACCCCGGCGCAGGTCGATGCGGCCTTTGCGCAGTTGAAAGCCTGTTGGGACGACCTCCTGGACCGCTTCAGCGTGGAATCCGAGGTTCCCGAACTGGACCGGACGGTGAATGTCTGGAACCAGTACCAGTGCATGATCACCTTCTTCTTCAGCCGGAGCGCCAGCTATTTCGAGAGCGGCATCGGCCGGGGCATGGGCTTCCGTGACTCGAACCAGGACCTCACGGGCATCGTCCACCTCATCCCGGACCGCGCCCGGCAGCGCATCATCGACATCGCCTCCACCCAGTTCCCGGACGGCGGCTGCTACCATCAGTACCAGCCTCTCACCAAGCGGGGAAACAACGACATCGGCGGCGGCTTCAACGACGATCCGTTGTGGCTCATCTTCGGTACCGTGGCCTATATCCGGGAGACGGGGGATTTCGGCATCCTGCAGGAGCCGGTCCCCTTCGACAACCAGCCCGGGACGGAGGTCTCCCTGCTGGACCATTTGAAAATCAGCTTCAAGCACGTGACGGACAACCTGGGCCCCCATGGGCTTCCGCTCATCGGCCGGGCAGACTGGAACGACTGCCTGAACCTGAACTGCTTCTCGGACAACCCCGACGAGTCCTTCCAGACCACGGAGAACAAGACCGAGGGCTCTCAGGCGGAATCCCTGATGATCGCCGGCCTGTTCGTGGCCGAGGGCAAGGACTTCGTGGAACTGCTCTCGCATCCTTCCGTCGCGGAAGATCCGGAGTATGTGCTGGGGGTCAAGGAAGCGGTGGCGGCCATGGAAGAGGCGGTCAGGAAGTACGGCTGGGACGGCGAATGGTTCCTCCGCGCGTATGACTATTACGGGCGGAAGATCGGTTCGGACGAATGCGAGGAGGGCAAGGTGTTCATCGAGAGCCAGGGTTGGTGCACCATGGCCCGCATCGGGGCCGAAGAGGGGCTTTGCGACAAGGCGCTGGATTCCTCGAAGAAGTATCTGGAGTGCGAGCACGGCCTGGTCCTGAACAACCCGGCTTATACGAAGTATTTCATCGACTATGGCGAGATCAGCTCCTATCCGGAAGGCTACAAGGAGAATGCCGGCATCTTCTGCCACAACAATCCCTGGGTGATCATCGGCGAGGCCCTGGCCGGCCGTGCGGAGGACGCCTGGCGGCACTACAAGAAGATCACGCCGGCCTTCTGCCAGGACCAGGCGCTCCGCAAAGTGGAGCCTTACGTCTTCTGACAGATGGTGGCCGGAAAGGACGCCGCCCGTCCCTGCGAGGGCAAGAACAGCTGGCTTACCGGCACGGCTGCCTGGACCTGGAAGGCCGTGAGCGAGGCCCTGCTGGGCATCAAGCCGCAGTTTGACGGCCTGCTCGTCGAGCCCTGCATCCCCATCGGCACTTACCGCATCCACCGCCGCTTCCGTGACGCCGAATACGACCTCACCATCCGCAATGCCGGTAAGGGAGGGAAGGTCTTCATCCCATACAAGCCCGGAAAGCAGGTGCTGGAGGTGGAGTGCTGACGCACTTTTACACTCGGATAAACAATTGGACAAGTGATCAAACCCAATACACTCTTATGAAACGATTCTTACTGACCTTTGCCGCGCTGGGCCTTGCGCTCGGCGCCCTGGCCCAGCCGCAGCTGAGCAAGGACAACATGGAAGATGTCATCAAGTCGATGACGCTGCAGGAGAAGGCCACCCTTCTGGTGGGCGGCGCCCGGGCCGTCGTGATCGACGGCGTTCCGACCGGCGTCGCGGCCGAGGTTCCCGGTGCGGCGGGCAACACCCGTCCCATCGAGCGCCTGGGCATCCCCGGCACCGTCCTTGCCGACGGCCCTGCCGGCCTCCGCATCCAGCCTGCCCGCAAGGGCACGGACGCGACCTTCTACTGCACCGGCTTCCCGGTGGGAACGCTTCTCGCCAGCTCCTGGGACACCGAGATGGTGGAGGAGATGACCAAGGCGATGGGCAACGAAGTCCTCGAATACGGCGTGGACGTCCTCCTCGCCCCGGGCATGAACATCCACCGCAATCCGCTGTGCGGACGTAACTTCGAATATTTCTCCGAGGATCCGCTCCTGTCCGGCAAGATGGCCGCCGCCTATGTCCGCGGCGTCCAGAGCAACGGCGTGGGCACCTCCGTCAAGCACTATGCGGCCAACAACCAGGAGACCAACCGCACCGAGAACGACGCCCGCATCAGCCAGCGCGCCCTCCGCGAGATCTACCTGAAGAACTTCGAGATCGCCGTGAAGGAGTCCGCTCCCTGGACCGTCATGTCCTCCTACAACCAGCTCAACGGCGAGTACACCCAGCAGAAGCTGGACCTCCTGACCACCGTCCTCCGCGACGAGTGGGGCTTCAAAGGCATCGTCATGACCGACTGGGGCAACAAGGCCGGCACCGTGAAGTCCGCCAAGGCCGGCAACGACCTGATGGAGCCCGGCAACCAGAACGAGATCGACCGCATCGTCGCGGGCGTGCAGGACGGCACCATCTCCCCGGAAGAGCTGGACCGCAACGTCCGCAACATGCTCACCTACATCGTCCGTACCCCGCACTTCAAGGGTTACAAGTATTCCAACAAGCCGGACCTGAAGGCCCATGCCGCCGTAGCCCGCAAGGCCGCCGCGGAATCCATCGTCCTGCTCCGCAACGAGAAGGAGACCCTTCCGCTCAAGGGCGACGAGAAAGTGGCTCTCTACGGCATCTCTTCCATCGACTTTGTGGCCGGCGGCACCGGTTCCGGCGACGTGAACAAGGCCTATGTCGTGAACATGGAAGACGCCATGACCCAGGCCGGCTTTACCCTGGACCGGAGCCTTGCCGACTACTACAAGGCCTTCATCGCCTATGACAAGGCGCAGAACGCTCTCAGCGGCACCCAGTTCTCCTGGTTCTCCCGCCGCAAGCTCGCCGAGGTTGCCATCCCGGCGGCCGCCATCCAGAACGAGGCGAAGGCCAATGACGTCGCCGTCGTCGTCCTCGGCCGCAACGCCGGTGAAGGCGCCGACCGCAAGCAGATCGACGACTTCGAGCTCACCAACGTCGAGCGCGAACTCCTCCGCGACGTGAGCACCGCCTACCACGCCGCCGGCAAGAAGGTGGTCGTGGTCCTGAACATCGGCGGCGTCATCGAGACCGCCTCCTGGAAGCACATGGTGGATGCCATCGTCCTACCCTGGTCCCCGGGCCAGGAAGGCGCCAACGCCGTGGCCGATGTCCTGACCGGCAAGGTGAACCCGTCCGGCAAGCTGCCGATGACCTTCCCCGTGAACTTCATGGACCATCCGTCCTCCGCGAACTTCCCGTACAACTACAACGCCCAGCAGGCCCGCGGCTTCGGCCGGGGTCCCCGCAAGCCGGTCAAGGATGTGGACTACACCGATTATGAGGAAGGCGTCTGGGTGGGTTACCGTCACTTCCAGACCCATGGCGTGGAGGTCTCCTATCCGTTCGGCTATGGCTTGACCTACAGCTACTTCGTGTATTCCAACCCCGTTGTGAAGGCAACGGCCGACGGCTTCGAAGCCTCCGTCACCGTCACGAACCAGGGCAAGGTCGCCGGCAAGGAAGTCGTGGAGGTGTATGTCCACGCTCCGGAAGGCGGTCTCGAGAAACCGGACCAGGAGCTCAAGGCCTTCGGCAAGACGAAGCTCCTTGCCCCGGGCGAGAGCCAGACCCTGACCTTCAAGGTGGACGCCTACTCCCTCGCTTCCTTCAACGAGGCGACGAGCGCCTGGGAGGCCGCGGCCGGTGTCTATACCGTGAACTTCGGCGCCAGCCTCCAGGATCTCCGCCGCAGCGGCTCCTTCAAGCTGAAGAAGGCCCGGTCCTGGCCGGCGCACAACGTGCTCGCCCCGGTCTCTGAGTAGTTTCCGGTTTTATCAAAAATTTGCATCGGACACTAACGATGACCGGTTATGACAGAAAAACACTCCTTCCTGGCCTTCGACTGCGGTGCGACCTCCGGTCGCGCCGTGCTGACCACTTTCATGGATGAAACCTTCGAAATGAGGGAGGTGTACCGCTTCCCGAGCGGTATCATCGAACTGAACGGGAAATGGTACTGGGACGTCCTCGCCATCTACGACCATTTCCGCAAGTGCCTGACGGAACTGGGAAAGGAAGGCGTGCAGATCGATTCCATCGGCATCGACACCTGGGGCGTGGACTTCGGTTTCGTGGCCGATGACGGGTCCCTCCTGGGGAATCCCCGCGCGTATCGCGATCCCTACACGGAGGGCGTTCCGGAGGAAGTGTTCCGGACCGTCCCCCGGGAGGAGCTGTACGGGGCTACCGGCATCCAGATCATGAACTTCAACTCCATCTTCCAGCTCTATGCGCAGACGAAGGAGGATTTCGCTCCGCTGCGCCATGCGAAGAACATCCTGTTCATGCCGGACCTCCTTTCCTACATGCTGACAGGAAACAAAGTCTGCGAGTACACCATCGCCTCCACTTCCGGCATGATGGACCAGACGACCCGCCAGTTCAACCAGAAGCTGCTGGAAAAGCTGGACGTCCGTTCCGATGTCCTCCTGCCCATCGTCCAGCCCGGGACCGTCGTGGGTCCCCTCCGGAAGGAGATCGCCGATGCCTGCGGCATCCCCCAGGTGCCGGTCGTCGCCGTCGCCGGGCATGACACGGCTTCCGCCATCGCTGCCGTCCCGGCCGCGGACGAGAAGTTCGCCTACCTGTCCAGCGGCACCTGGAGCCTGATGGGCATCGAGACCCCGGCTCCGGTCATCAACGAGGCATCCACCCGCCTGAATTTCACCAACGAGGGCGGGATCGACGGGACCACCCGTTTTCTGAAGAATATCACCGGCATGTGGCTCCTGGAACAGACCCGCAAGGTGTGGGCCGCCCAGGGCCGCATGTACAGCTATGCGGAGCTGGAGGCCATGGCCCGTTCCGAGGCCGGTTTCGCGGGGCGCATCGACCCCGACGACCCGCGTTTCGCCGCCCCGGCGGACATGGTCGATGCCATCGGCAGTTACCTCCGCGAGAAGGGACAGCCGGTCCCGGAGAGCGATGCGCAGTACATCAGCTGCATCTACCACAGCCTCGCGGCGAAATACAAGGAGGTCGTGGACATGCTCGGGCAGTTCGCCCCCTTCAAGATCGAGAAACTCCACATCATCGGCGGCGGCAGCGCCAATGACACCATGAGCCAGTGGACGGCCGATGCCTTGGGCATCCCCGTCGTGGCCGGCCCCACCGAAGCCACCGCCATCGGCAATGTCATGATCCAGGCCCGTACGGCCGGTCTCGTGAAGGACCGCTGGGAGATGCGGAAAATGATCGCCGAGGCGTTCGAGGTGAAGACTTTTATGCCAAACAAATAAAACACTGATATCATGAAAGAAGCACAGATCCTCCAGGCGTACGAGATCGCCAAAGAGCGGTATGCAGCCATCGGCGTGGACACCGACAAGGCTGTCGGAATCCTCGAAAAGACCCCCATTTCCCTGCACTGCTGGCAGACCGACGACGTGATCGGTTTCGAGAGCAAGGCCGGCCTGTCCGGCGGCATCCAGACCACCGGCAACTATCCGGGCCGCGCCCGCAACATCGACGAGGTCCGGGCCGATGTCCAATTCGCCAAGAGCCTCATCGCCGGCAACCACCGCCTGAACCTCCATGAGATCTACGGGGATTTCAAGGGCGAGTTCGTGGACCGCGACCAGTGCGAGGTCAAGCACTTCCAGAGCTGGATCGACTGGGCGAAGGAAAACAACATGAAGCTCGACTTCAACTCCACGTCCTTCGGCCACCCCAAGAGCGGCGACCTGTCCCTCGCGAACCCGGATCCTGCCATCCGCGAATTCTGGATCGAGCACACCAAGCGCTGCCGCCGCATCGCCGACGCGATGGGCAAGGCCCAGGGCGACCCCTGCATCATGAACATCTGGGTCCACGACGGTTCCAAGGACCAGACGGTGGAGCGCAAGCGCTACCGCGAGATCTTCGCCGAGAGCCTGGACGAGATCCTGAAGGAGGACCTTCCCGGTATGAAGACCTGCCTGGAAGCGAAACTCTTCGGCATCGGCCTGGAAAGCTATACCGTTGGTTCCCATGACTTTGTCGCCGGTTATTGCGCCACCCGGAAACTTATGTACACCCTGGACACCGGCCATTACGAGATGACCGAGAACGTGGCCGACATGGTGGCCTCGCTCCTGCTCTTCGTGCCGGAGCTGATGCTGCATGTCTCCCGCCCGATCCGCTGGGACTCCGACCATGTGACCATCATGAACGACCAGACCCTGGACCTGTTCAAGGAGATCGTCCGGGCGGACGCCCTGGGCCGCAGCCACATCGGCCTGGACTACTTCGACGCCGCCATCAACCGCATCGGCGCCTATGTGATCGGCACCCGCGCCACGCAGAAGTGCGTCCTCAGCGCTCTCCTGGAGCCGCTCGCGAAGCTCCGTGAATACGAGGACGCCGGAGAGGGCTTCCAGCGTCTCGCCCTCCTCGAGGAGGCGAAGACCCTTCCGTTCGGCGCCGTGTTCGACTACTTCAACTACCGCAGCGGCGTCCCCGTGGGTGAGGAATTCATCCCTCGCATCGAGCAGTACGAAAGAGAAGTCACTTCAAAGCGTTAAGCCATGAATCTCGTCATCGGTTTGCTGATCATTGCGGTCGGGGCGTTCTGCCAGAGTTCGAGCTACGTCCCGATCAACAAGGTCAAGAGCTGGAGCTGGGAGAGCTACTGGATTGTCCAGGGTGTCTTTGCCTGGCTCCTCTTCCCGTTTTTCGGCGCCCTGCTGTCCCTGTCCGGGACGGGAGGCTCTTTCGGCGACCTGCTCGCCCTGATGGACGCCGACCCCAAGGCCACCTGGATGACTATCCTGTTCGGTGCGCTGTGGGGCGTGGGAGGCCTGACCTTCGGCCTGAGCATGCGTTATCTCGGCGTCGCCCTCGGCCAGAGCATCGCCCTCGGCACTTGTTCGGCCCTCGGTGCCATCCTGGGACCGGTCTTCACCGGCCATGCCCATGACCTCACGGGCGCCGTCCTCATCGGCGTGGTGGTCACCCTCATCGGCATCGCCATCATCGGCGTCGCCGGCGGTATGAAGGCCGCCGCCCTGCCGGAGGAGGAGAAGAAGAAGGCCGTGAAGGACTTCAACTTCGGAAAGGGCATCGCCGTGGCGCTGCTCGCCGGCTTCATGAGCGCCTGCTTCAACATCGGCCTGAACTTCGGCCAGAACCTGTACCTGGAGGGCACGAAGCCCATCTTCCAGACCCTGCCGGCCACGATGCTCGTGACCTTCGGCGGCTTCCTGACGAACGCGGCCTACTGCTTCTACCAGAACCAGAAGAACAAGACCTGGGGCGATTACGGAAAGAAGGCCCTCTGGGGCAACAATCTCGTGTTCTGCTGCCTCGCCGGCTTGCTGTGGTACAGCCAGTTCTTCGGGCTCAGCCTCGGCAAGGGCTTCCTGACGGAATACCCGGTCCTCATCACCTTCAGTTGGTGCATCCTGATGTCCCTGAACGTCGTGTTCTCCAATGTCTGGGGCATCCTCCTCAAGGAATGGAAAGGCGTCTCCCGGAAGACCGTCATCGTCCTCGTTACCGGCATCATCGTTCTGATTATCAGTACTTTCTTGCCGCAGTTGATTTAGATTCTTCACTTCGTTCAGCATGACAAGCATATTGGAAAACAGGCCTTTGCTGAAGGCCGAAATCGACAAAGTCGCCGAAGTGGCCGGCTATCTCTGGCAGAAGGGCTGGGCCGAGCGGAACGGCGGCAACATCACCATCAACATCACCGAATGGGTGGACGACGGGATGCGCACGCTTCCCGCCATCGACGGTCCCCGGCCCATCGGCAAGAAGCTGCCGCACCTGGAGGGATGCTGGTTCTACTGCAAGGGAACCGGCAAGCGCATGCGCGACCTTGCCCGCGACCCGATGGCGAACGGATCGGTCATCCGCATCTTGGAAGGCTGCACCCACTACGAGATCGTCGCCGACCAGCCCGTGCTCCCGACCTCCGAACTGCCGTCCCACCTGGCCGTCCACGATGATCTGCTGGCCAAGGGATCGCCGTACCGGGCCTCCCTGCATACGCATCCCATCGAGCTGGTGGCGATGACCCACAGCCGGAAATGGATGGAGAAGGACGTGGCCACCCGTATGCTCTGGTCCATGATTCCCGAGACCAAGGCCTTCTGTCCCAGGGGCTTGGGCATGGTCCCTTACATGCTCCCCTCCAGTGTGGAACTGGCCGATGCGACCATCCGGACCCTCGACGACGACTATGACGTGGTCATGTGGGAGAAGCACGGCGTGTTCGCGGTGGACACCGACGTGATGTCCGCCTTCGACCAGGTGGACGTGCTGAACAAGGCGGCGCTCATCTACCTGGCCGCCCGCGGCATGGGCTTCGAGCCGGAAGGCATGTCGGACGCCCAGATGCAGGAACTCTCGGATGCTTTCGGCCTGGCAAAATAGGGCGGAAGGCTTGGACGGGACGGAAACCTTGTGTAACTTTGTATCCACAAAGTAACACGGGAACCATGTACGATCTTGCCATCATCGGGGGAGGCCCCGGCGGCTATGTGGCCGCAGAACGTGCCGGAGCCGCCGGCCTTCATGTCATCCTTTTCGAAAAACGGGAACTCGGGGGCGTGTGCCTGAACGAGGGCTGCATCCCGACCAAGACCCTCCTGTACAGCGCAAAGGTGCTTGACTATGCCCACCATGCCGACAAGTACGGTGTCACGGTGGACGGCGCCGCCTTGGATTTCTCCAAGGTGTTCAAGCGCAAGGAGAAGGTCGTGAAGAAGCTGGTAGGCGGCGTGAAAGTGAAGATGCGCGAGGCCGCCGTGGAGGTCGTGAAAGGCGAGGCCGTGATCCAGGGCCGGGAAGGCGAGGGCTTTTCCATCCTGAGCGGCGAAACCAGCTGCAACGCCCGTAACATCTTGGTCTGCACCGGCTCCGAGGCGGCGGTCCCGCCCATCCCGGGGCTTCGCGAAGGCCTGGGCGGCGCCGTGGTCACGAACCGCGAAATCCTCGCCCTGGAGCAGCAGCCCGAATCGCTCGTGGTCATCGGCGGCGGCGTGATCGGCATGGAGTTCGCGAGTTTCTTCAACTCCATCGGCACGAAGGTGACGGTGGTGGAGATGCTTCCGAAGATCCTGGGCCCGTTGGACGACGAGATCAGCGCGATGCTCCAGGCCCAGTATGCCAGGAAGGGCGTGGACTTCCACCTCAGCTGCAAGGTCGTCGCCGTGGAAGGCAACGAGGTTGTTTATGAGGACCCGGAAGGGAACACCTGCCGCGCGCAGGGGGACAAGATCCTCGTTTCCGTGGGCCGCAGGGCCAGTTTCCAGGGCATCGGCCTGGAAAACATCGGCGTGGAGCTGGCGCTGAATCCCGCCGGCCGTCCTTACGGCGTCAAGGTCGATGAGCACATGCGCACCAGCGTCCCGGGCGTCTATGCCGCGGGCGATGTGACCGGCTTCTCCATGCTGGCCCATACCGCCTCCCGCGAAGGCGAGGTGGCCGTGAACGATATCCTCGGAAAGGAGGACCGGATGCGCTACGACGCCATTCCGGGCGTGGTCTATACGAACCCGGAAGTCGCCGGCGTGGGCGTCACCGAGGCGGAGGCCGCGAAGAAGGGGCTGGACTGTACCGTCCTGGAACTTCCCATGGCCTATGCGGGCCGGTTCGTCGCCGAGAACGAGCGCGGCGAGGGCCTGTGCAAGGTGATCGTGGGCCGGACGGATCACGAAGTGCTGGGCGTCCACATGCTGGGAAACCCCTGCTCCGAGATGATCCACAGCGCCTGCATCGCCATCGAACGGAAAATGACGGTGGAGCAGCTCCGGGAAGTCGTCTTCCCGCACCCCACCGTCTCCGAGATCCTCAAGGAAACGGTCTTTACCCTGGAATAGTTACCGCCGGTAGATATCGAACCGCCAGGTGATGCCGACGTCGAAGTTGTTCACCCGGTCGTGGTTGTCGCGGAAGTAGGCGGCGTGGAGCCGGATCCGGTCGTTCCCGAGCGGAAAGAACTCCACGCCGGCCCCGCCGTACAGGTAGTCGTTGCCGGCCGGGAGGACGAGGTCGTAGGAGATGCCGTCCGGAGCGATGTTCTCCGCGTCGTTCCGCTCGTATCCGAACTTCGTGCACAGGTTCCATTTCCCGATGGACCAGATGGCTTTGCAGATGGCCGTCCAGTCCGACAGGAAGAACCGGGGCTGGCCGAAGGCGGCGCGGTTGATGAAGTCCATGTCCACCACCAGGGCGCCCAGGTCGAACTTGTTCCCCAGGGCGATCCAGTTCATCTTCCGGTGCAGTTCGTCCTCCACGAAGTTGTAGCTCCAGGTGGTTTTCCAGATGGAGCCGAGGTGTCCGTTCCAGTACAGGTTGTAGGAATAGGCGTCCTGCGTGCCCGGTGAGATCGGGGAAGGGCAGAACTCGAAACTGATGTCCTGGCCCGGAGCGGGGGAGTACGTGGCCGTGGCTCCGAAGGCATAGTACTGGTACAGCCGGCTGCTGAAGGCTCCGTAGTAATAGACGTCGATCGGGGGCGAGTCGATTTCGTAGCCGCCGATGAGGATGGGCTGCTTGCCCGCCGTGAAGGACCACTTGGACGAGGCCTGCCACTTGAGCCACAGGAAGTCCGTGGCGTTGAAGGGATTCTTCTCGTCGATCTTCTTGTTCAGGCGCTGCCTCACGCGGAACGTCAGGTCGTCCGTGAACTGCCCCACGATGTGGAGGTTCAGGTAGTCGCCCTGGAAGTGGGAGTCGTACACCCCGTCCGTCGTCTGCTGGTGGAAAGTGGCGCGGGTGTCCATGTAGATTGCATCCACATGCGTCTGCTGCGCGTGCAGCGGGGTGGAGGCGAGAATCAGTGCGCCGATAGTCAGAAGTTTAGGTCTCATCTTGCTACATCCTCCCTTGTTCGCCCAGGTTGCTGTCCTTGAAGCCCAGGAAATACAGGACCCCGTCCAGGCCGATGGTGTTGATGGACTGCCGGGCGTTCGCGACCACGCGCGGCTTTGCGTGGAAAGCGATGCCGAGGCCCGCTTCGCTGAGCATCGGCAGGTCGTTCGCCCCGTCGCCCACCGCGATGGTCTGCGCCAGGTTCACCCGCTCGGTCTGGGCGATGAGCTTCAGCAGGTCCGCTTTCCGGCGTCCGTCTACGATCTCGCCCAGGTAGCGGCCGGTGAGTTTCCCGTCCTCGCCGATTTCCAGTTCGTTGGCATAGACATAATCCACGCCGAACCGCTGGCGGAGATACTCCCCGAAGAAGGTGAAGCCGCCGCTCAGGATGGCGATCTTGTAGCCGCAGGTCTTGAGGACCGACATCAGGCGGTCCGCTCCCTCGGTGATGGGCAGGTTCTCGGCAATCTCCTGCATCACGCTCACATCCAGGCCTTTGAGGAGGGCGACCCGGCGCGTGAAACTCTCCCGGAAGTCGATCTCCCCGCGCATGGCGGACTCCGTGATGGCGCGGACCTCGGCCCCCACGCCGTTGCGCTCGGCCAGCTCGTCGATGCACTCGGTCTGGATGAGGGTGGAGTCCATGTCGAAGCAGATGAGCCGCCGCATCCGGCGGTACATGTCATCCCGCTGGAGGGAGAAGTCCATCCCCATCTCGGACGACAGGTGCATCAGGTCCTTCTGCATCGCTTTCTTGTCCTGGGGCGTGCCGCGGAGGGAGAATTCGATGCAGGAACGGGTGTTCCGTTCAGGATGCGCGATGCTCAGCCGGCCGGTCAGGCGCTTGATGGAGTCGATGTCCAGTCCCTGCTCGGCGATGATCCGGGCGGCCGCCTCGATCTGGGCGGCGGAGAGACTCCGGCCGATGACGGTGAGGATGTAGCGCTTGCGTCCCTGCCTTCCGGCCCATTCCTCATACTCGTCGTCGGGGACCGGTTCGAAACCGATCTGGACGCCCAGCTCCGTCGCCTTGAACAGGAGCTCCTTCATCACCTGTCCGGAATGCCGGTCGTCCATCCGGATCAGGATGCCCAGCGACAGGGAAGAATGGATGTCGGCCTGGCCGATATCCAGGATCTGCGCATCGTATTTCGCGAGAATGCCCGTGAAGGCGGCGGTGAGTCCGATCCGGTCCTTGCCGGTGATGCGGATGAGAATCTGTTCGTAACCCATTTACTTGGAGGTGTTTACCGGTGCATCGACAAAGTGGAGATATCCCCAGCGGGCCGGCAGGTGCATGTTCACCTCGCCGGTGGGGTTCCAGACCCAGTTCTCCTCCGGGCCGTCCTTGACGAGCCATTCCACGCGGGAGAAGTTGATCCGCCAGGGGTTGAATTTCCTGGGGCTGTCGAAGCCGATGGCGAGGGATGCGAAGGGAATCGCCCATTCCACGGTCCAGCCCTTGTCGGTGCGCTTGGCGCTGTTGATCCTGCCGTCCACGTGGACCTTCAGCCGCACGTCCTTGCAGTCCCAGGGCATGAAGAAGTTGCCGCCCTCATTGTAGGGTTTGTCCATGATGAGGTCCATCAGGGTGCCGAAGGCGTTGCATTCGAACTCGAAGTAGAACTTCCCGTCCCCGTCCGGGTCGATGAAGACCTCGAAGTCGTTGTCGTGGTAGATGATGGCGTCGCGCTCCTTGAGGGAGGCCGTGACCTGGTCCTCCTCGATGATGCCGGCGATGTACAGGAAGTCGTCGTCCCAGAGCATCTTCATGTAGGTCTGTTTCATCGGTGCGGGCCGGAAGTCCACACCGCGGATGTCCACGAAGGGCTCGGAGAGGGGCGCCTGCGCCCAGGAGGCCTCATTGAGTTTCCCGTCGATCTTGATCCGGTCCACGGTCCGGTAGCATTCATAGGTACGGGCCGTCTGTCCCGCGGCCGGAATGGCGGCGAGGACGGCTATGAGCAACAGCAGTTTACGCATTATTTGAAGAATTTATCCACTTCCTTGACATTCTCCGGAAGCGCGAACACGGCCACGCGGTCGTAGGGCTCGATCCGGGTGTCGCCCACGGCGATGAAGGAGTCGCTGCCGCGGATTAC
The DNA here is from genome assembly GCA_017464245.1 of Bacteroidales bacterium. GTDB lineage: Bacteria > Bacteroidota > Bacteroidia > Bacteroidales > UBA932 > Cryptobacteroides. The sequence goes on from JAFUDV010000014.1 coordinate 18,812, forward strand.
GCCGCCGATGATGGCGTTCCGCGGAAATTCGATGTCCTTCAGGGGGGCTTTGGTGATCCGGGAATCCGGGGCGACGGTGTATTCCAGCACCTCGGCGTCCGTCCCGCTCATGTAGCGGACGAACCGGACCTTGTCGGACAGGGTGAACTTGAAGATGCGCCCCGCCGTGATGAGTTTCTTGTTGATGACCGCGTCCACGCCCATATCCTCCGCGAGGCGGACGTACTCGAGGTTCTCCACCTGGGCCACGGTGCGCGCGACGCCGAATTTCTTCGCCACCACGCAGGCGAGGATGTTCGCCTCGTCGTTGCCGGTGACGGCGACCACGGCGTCGTAGTCCCGGAGGCCTTCCTCCACGAGGAAGTCGGAGTTGCGCCCGTCGCCGTTCGCGACGATGACCTCCGAAGGAAGCCGCTCGGAGAGCTCCCGGCAGCGGTCCGCATTGATTTCGATGATCTTGATGGCGCTCAGCTGCTGCTTTACGAGCTGGGCGGAGACCATCTCCGCGATCTCGCTGCCGCCGAGGATCATCACGCTGTCCACCTCCACGTTGTCCTTGCCGATGAACTTCATGATGGCCGGGACGCCCTCCCGCTTGGCGATGATGTACAGGTGGTCGTTGTAGTTGAACTTGGTGTCGCGCTTGGGGATGAGCGTCTCGCCTTTCCGGGCGATGGCGATGATCCGGAACTGGGCTTCGCGGGAGGTGGCGGTGAGGGTCGCGGTGAATTCGGCGACGCTCATGTCCAGGATGGGGGAGTCGTCCTCCAGGCGGAACACCACCATCTGGAGCTTGCCGCGGGCGAAGTCCATGGAGTCGGTGGATGCCGTGTGCCGGAGCATGTCAATGATCTCGTCGCTCGCGATCTTCTCCGGATAGAAGAGCATATCGATGCCCATATCCTTGAACATCAGCTTGTTCTCTGGAAGAAGATAGGCTTCGTCATCCACGCGGGCGATGACCCTCCGGGTGCCCAGTTTCTTCGCCAGCAGGGCGCTGACGATGTTCACGGTCTGGGTGGTGAGGGGATTCACGGCGATGAAGAGATCCGCCTTGGCACAGCCGGCGTCCCGCAGGACCTTGATGGAGGAAGGGTCGCCGAGGACCGTGACCACGTCGGCCACCGCGGTGAGCTGCCTGAGCCGCGGCTCGTTGTCGTCGATGACGGTGATGTCGCCGCCCTCGTGGCTGAGCATCTTGGCCAGGTGGGAGCCCACCTGCCCGGCCCCTTCGATGATGATCTTCATACGCAGTTGACTCTATAGTATCCGCAAAGATAATCATTTTTGGAAAGAATTATTTATCTTTGCATCATTATGAAACGACTCCTTGCCTTCGCAGCCGGCGTGCTGGTGCTCGTCTCCTGCTCCGAAACATTCAATGCGCAGCGTCTCCTCCAGGGCGGTGTCATCGCCGCGCAGGCCATGTCCCTGACCGACGAACAGGTCCAGGCCTATGTCCACCAGTACATCACCCAGCTCGACGCCCAGAGCAAGGTGCTCCCAGAGAGCAACGCCTACACGAAGCGCCTCCGCAACCTGACGAAGGGCCTCACGCAGGTGGACGACGTGCCGCTCAATTTCAAGGTGTACCAGGAGGACCAGGTGAACGCCTTCGCCTGCGCCGACGGAAGCGTCCGCGTCTATACCGGCATCATGGACGTGATGACGGACAACGAACTGCTGGGCGTGATCGGCCACGAGATCGGCCATGTCGCCCTCAAGCATACCAAGAAGGAGATGCGCACCTCGCTCCTCACCAGCGCCGCCCTCGAGGGTCTCGCCTCCACGAGCCAGACGGTCGCCGTACTGACGGACTCCCAGCTCGGGGCCATCGGCAACGCCGTCCTGAACGCCCAGTACTCCAAGAAGCAGGAGAGCCAGGCCGACGACTACGGCTACGAATTCCTCAAGGCCAATGGCAAGAACCCCTGGGGCATGGCCATGTCCTTCGAGAAGCTCCAGGCCGTCGCGAACAGCACCGGCCAGCAGGCTTCCGCCGTCCAGAAGCTCTTCTCCTCCCACCCCGACACGGAAACGCGCATCAAAAGAATGGCCGCCCGTGCCACCCAGGAGGGCTACAAGCGGCCAGCCAAATAACGGTCTGTTACGTCCGGAAGATTATTCGGCCGGAGCCTCCTCGACGGGGGCTTCGGCGTTTTCTTCTGCGACGGGCTCAGCAGCTTCTTCGGTCATTTCCTCTTCGATGACTTCCTCCACGGGGGCTTCCTTGTGGTAGGGGAGGCCGATGCACTTGAGGTTGTCGGTGAAGTAGAGGACGCCGGCGGCGATGACGAGGAGGGCGATGAGCCAGCACCAGAACCGACGCCAGGCGGCCTTGCGGCGGGCGGCGGGATCCACGGCGGTGAGTTTCGGGAACTTCGCGAGCTGGGTGAGGCCCTTGCCGAACTTCACGCTCACGAGGGAGGCGGCGTTGATGGCCCATCCGTTGGCGTTCAGGACCGGACCGAGGTCACGCTTGCGGAGCTTCCGCCAGGCGATGAACACGGAAGGCAGGGAGATGACGAGCATCAGGCCCGCGATGAGGACGATCCACTGCCACCAGGTGAGGGACTTCAGGACGGCGAGGATGGCGGTCAGGACGCCGCCGACAGCCGCGATGGCGATGGTGATGCCGGCGATCTTGCCGATGTCGAACGGGGCGGCCTTGGTGGCGGTCTGAACGCCGTCGGCCGGTTTGGCGGTGGCGCTTTCCGTAATGGTGGACAGGGTGCCTTCGCCCTTGGCCGCCTTTTCGGACGCCGCCTTGTTGATCTTGTCGGAAATCCAGCGGGCCGCCTTCTTGTACGGGGCCCAGAAGGCCTCGCGGAGGCTGATCGGGTTCTCCACGATGCTCGAGACCGTGGCGCTCCAGTCGTTGCCGTCGCGGTCGTAGAACACGGCGTTCTTGCCCGGACGGAGGCCGTCCACGTCACCGTCGGTGAGGACGGCGGCGATGTTCATGGCCTTGCCCATCTTCTCGCTCTTGCACGCGCAGTACAGGATGTACATGCCGCTGAGACCGGAAATCTCCGGGCTGGAACCGTCCACGCGGATGCACAGGTCCGTGGAACGCTGGTCGATGTACAGGCGGCCCGCCTGGAAGATGGCCTTCCGCTCGGGATCGTAGAAATCGGAGAAGACGACGTAGTTGTTCAGGAAATCGTAGAAATTGTGGTACAGGCGCAGGAGCTTGTCCACGGCCTCGATGGAAAGGGCTTCCTCCTCGAGGGCCTTGTCGGCCTCCACAAGTTTCAGGAGGGCGTCCTTCTGCCCGGCCTTCAGGAGTTCCTTGACCTTGTCGATGCCCAGGCCTTCCACCTCGGCGCCCTTCTTGGCGTCCATCCATGCGGTGTAGGGGGTGAACTTGCCCGCGACCTCGTTCCATTCGGCCTCGGTGAGGGTGTCCTTCCCCTCGTCCAGCACGAGGGCGCGCATGGCCTCCACGGCGGCCTTCCAGGCCGGGTTCACGGCGTTCAGGGGCAGGATTCCGTCGGCGGCGGGCTTGGCCAGGGGCTCCTCGCAAAGCTCGGCAGCCTGGGCCAGGTTGCCCTCGATGGCACCGATCTTGTCCACGGAAACACCCACGGCCGCGGCCGCGTCGGCGTCGAAGCCGATGAGCTTGCAGCGCATGAAAAAGTCGGCGACCTTGTCCTTCAGGGCGTTCACGGCGGCGAGGGCGTCGGCGGTCTTGTCCCTGAACGGGAACACGTCCTTGGTGCCGGCGGCCTGCCACTCGGCGTAATCGTTCAGGGCGGTGTAGAAGGCTTCGATGTGGTCTGCGGTGACGCCGTCGGCCCCGCTGCGGTCGGTGGCCTTGCCGATGACCTCGGTGATGCAGGTGACAAGGGCGGCGAGCGCTTCGTCATCCGGAGTGGCCGCGGTGATGATGCCGTCGCCGTTGAGCTTCGTCTCGGCGAAGATCTTCACGTTGTCGGCCGTGTCCTCGAGGGCGATGGCGTCCTTCTCAAGTTTCAGGTTCTTCAGGATCTGCTTCGCGGAGGCGAGCAGTTTCGCGCCGTCGGGATTCTCCTCGTTGAAGGCGGAGAAGGGGATCTCGGTGCCCCGGGTGAGGAGCAGGTCCGGATCCTTGAGGATGCCGGTAAGCCACTGGGCCGTGGCGATGACCTCGTCCACGCGGATGTTGCCGTCATGGTCGGCGTCGATCAGTTCGAGGGTCTTCTGGTCGAATTCCAGGTTCTTGGCGGGACAGCTCAGCACTGTCCACATTTTGCGGTCCAGTTCGCCCAGGTGGGCGATGTCGGCGCCGGAGCCGATCTTCACGCGGACGGCTCCGCCGACCGGTGTGAAGGTCCAGATGTGGGGGATGTTTGCCATATGGGTCGGGTTTAGAATAGTCTTATCCAAACAAATTTCGCAAAAAAAAATGAATAGCGCAAAAGATTTTGCAATTGTCGGAAAAATCCGTATCTTTGCCGTCCAAAATGTGAAATGGCCGCTGAGCTCCAGAAGTGACAGGCACGGTGCCGGTCCGCTTACGGTCCGAAACTCTAACAAAGTTTTTGATAATGTACGCAATCGTTGACATTGCAAGCCAGCAATTCAAAGTGGAAGCTGGAATGGACATCTTTGTGAACCGCCTCTCGGCTCACAACGGTGAGTCTGTCGAGTTCGACAAGGTGCTCCTCATCGACGAGGCCGGCGCCGTGAAGGTCGGAACTCCGTATGTGGAAGGCGCTGTCGTCAAGGCTACCGTCGTCGATGACGACGCCAAGGCGAAGAAAGTGCTCGTATTCAAGAAGATCCGTCGCAAGGGATTCCAGACGCTGAACGGCCATCGCCAGAAGCTCACCAAGATCCACATTGACGCCATCGCTTAATTTAGAAGGAGGAAACAACTATGGCACACAAAAAAGGTCAGTCCAGTTCCAAGAACGGTCGTGAGTCCCATTCCAAGCGACTCGGCATCAAGAAGTTCGGTGAGGAAGTCGTGAAAGCCGGCAACATCATCGTCCGTCAGCGCGGCACCGCCCACAATCCCGGCCTGAACGTCGGCATGGGCAAGGACCACACCCTGTACGCCCTCGTGGACGGAACCGTCAAGTTCGCCCGCAAGCGCAACGACAAGTCCTTCGTTTCCATAGTTCCGTTCGAGAACTAATCCCGCAGGACACAGATTTTAAAATAGGAGGACTTGTGCCGCATTCCGGTGCAGTCCTCCTTTGTCATTCCAACGCCATGCTTACTTTAAAACTGCTCCGCGACGATCCCGAATATGTGATCCGGAAGCTCGCCGTCAAGAATTTCGACGCCCGCGCGATCGTGGAAAAGGTGATCGCCCTGGACGATAACCGCAAGGCCCTCCAGACCGAGTCCGACGCCCTTCTCTCCCAGCAGAAGAAGGCCGCCGCCGCCATCGGCGCCCTGATGAAACAGGGCAAGAAGGAGGAAGCCGAGGTCGCGAAGGCCGAGGTAGCCGCCCTCAAGGCCCGTTCCAACGACCTGCTCAAGCAGGCCGACGACAACAATGCCGAGCTGCAGGCCCAGCTCGTCCTTCTTCCCAACATCCCCTGCGACCTCGTTCCCGAAGGAAAGGGTGCCGAGGACAACCTGGTGGTGAAGATGGGCGGCGAGGAGCCCCGGCTCCCCGAGAATGCGCTCCCGCACTGGGAACTCGCCCGGAAATACGACATCATCGACTTCGACCTGGGCGTGAAGATCACCGGCGCCGGCTTCCCCGTCTATAAGGGGAAGGGTGCCCGCCTCCAGCGCGCCCTCATCAACTTCTTCCTGGACCGCAACACCGCTGCGGGTTACCAGGAGGTGGAACCCCCGGTGATGGTCAATGCCGCCTCCGGTTTCGGTACCGGCCAGCTTCCCGACAAGGAAGGCCAGATGTACCACGCCAACCTCGACGACTTCTACATGGTCCCGACCGCCGAGGTCCCGGTGACGAACATTTTCCGCGACGTCATCCTCGGCGCCGACCAGTTCCCGCAGAAGCTGACGGCCTACACGCCCTGCTTCCGCCGCGAGGCCGGTTCCTACGGCAAGGACGTCCGCGGCCTGAACCGCCTCCACCAGTTCGACAAGGTGGAGATCGTCCGCATCGAGAAGCCGGAAAACAGCTACGCCGCCCTCGACGAGATGGTCGCCCACGTGGAGAAGCTTGTCCAGGACCTGGGCCTGCGCTACCGGATCCTTCGCCTGTGCGGCGGTGACCTGAGCTTCACTTCCGCCATCACCTACGACTTCGAACTGTGGTCCGCTGCTCAGGGCCGCTGGCTCGAGATCTCCTCCGTCTCCAATTTCGAGAGCTATCAGGCGAACCGCCTGAAGTGCCGCTACAAGGACGAGAACGGCAAGACGCAGCTCGTCCACACCCTGAACGGCAGCTCCCTGGCCCTCCCGAGAGTGGTCGCAGCCCTTCTCGAGGACAACCAGAAGGACGGATACATCGAGATCCCGGAGGTCCTCCGTCCCTACACCGGCTTCGACCGCATTGGATAAGCCGCGCATCATATTGGGCATCGACCCCGGAACCCAGCTGCTGGGTTTCGGGGTGGTGCGCAGTATCGGGAAGAAGGCCGAGTACGTGGACATGGGCATCCTGGACCTGAGGAAGGAGAAGGACGCCTACACGAAGCTGCAGGCCATCTACGACACCATCGGCGAGGTGTGCAAGTCGTATCATCCCGACCAGCTCGCCATCGAATCGCCGTTCTACGGCAAGAATGCGCAGGTCGTGCTCAAGCTCGGCCGCGCCCAGGGGGCTGCCATCATCGCCGCCCTGGAAAACGGGGTCGGGTCCGTGACGGAATACGCGCCCCGCAAGGCCAAGGAGGCCATCGTGGGCAACGGGGCCGCCTCCAAGGAGCAGGTCCAGCTGATGCTGGAGAAGACGCTTGGCGTCCGGCTCCATCCGGAGCATCTGGACGCCACGGATGCCCTCGCCATCGCCCTGTGCCATCACTATGAGACTTCGAATCCGCTCTCTTCCGTGAAGGGGAAAGGCGGATGGGAGCAGTTCCTGAAGGATCATCCCGAAAGAATAAAGTGATTTTTTGCAGACCTGCGGTTAAACTTTCGCGTGCGCGTGATGTCTAACCCTGTGTTTGTGCCCTTTGGTTAGGGCGTAGTGTGTATAATTCGGACTTATATGACAAAGAGAAGGATTCTGATGATGCTCGTCGGCCTGTTCGCCACCCTGGCGCTCTCGGCCCAGAGCCACAAAGTGACGGTGAAACTACAGGATGCCGTGAGCGGGGAGCCCGTGGGCTTCGCCACCGTGTCCCTGACCCCGGAAAAGGGCAGCGCCAAGTACGCCCTGACCGACAACGAAGGCAACGGCATCGTAGAGAAGGTCCGCGACGGCAAGTACACCTTCAAGGCGGAGATCATGGGCTACAAGAGCTATTCCTCCCAGGTGGAGGTGAAGGGCGCTACGGACCTGGGCACCATCAAGCTGGAACTGGACCAGGAGGTCCTGGACGCCGCATCCGTCTCCGCGACCGGCAATCCCATCATCATCAAGAAGGATACGGTGGAGTACAACGCCTCCTCCTTCAAGATCAGCGACGACAACATGCTTGTGGACCTGCTGAAGAAGCTCCCCGGCATCGAAGTCGCGGAAGACGGCAGCATTACCTCCAACGGCGAGACCATCACCAAGATCACCATCGACGGCAAGACCTTCTTCCTGGACGATCCCCAACTCGCTTCCAACAATATCCCCGCGAAGCTCATTGAAAAGGTGAAGGTGGTGAAGAAGAAATCCGAGCAGGCGGAGTTCACCGGCATCGACGACGGCAATGACGAGACGGTCATCGACCTCACCGTGCAGAAGGGCATGATGAACGGCGTGTTCGGAAACCTCACCGGCGGCGTGGGCCATGACCTTCCTTCTGACAGCCAGTCCATCGTGAACGACTGGCGCTACACCGGCAACGGCATGATCGGCCGTTTCACCGAGGACAGCCAGATCAGCCTCATCCTGAACGGGAACAATACCAATAACCGCGGCTTCAACGACCTGTCCGGCAACATGATGGGCGGCATGATGGGCGGCGGTGGCATGATGGGTCGTGGCGGCGGTGGCGGCGGCTTCGGCAGCGGAAACGGCATCAACACCTCCTGGATGGGCGGTGTGAACGGTGCCTTCGACCTGCTGGACGACCGGATGCAGCTCGGTGCCAACTACCTCTACAACGGCTCCAACGTGGACGTGCTGGAGGAAACCTACAAGAAGACTTTCCAGACCGACGGCTCCGTCCTCCTTTCCGATACGGACGGCACCAGCCACCGTCATACGGACGGCCACCGCTTCGGCATGCGCCTGGAGCACAAGTTCTCCGAGAACACATCCATCCTCCTGATGCCGCAGGTGAATTTCGGCGGCGGCAACTACGTGCAGCAGTCCATCTTCGAAACCGGCATGAACTCCATGGACAACAAGGTGAACAGCGGTTTCTCGAACAATACGGGTGACAATAAGAATTTCACCACCAACGGTTTCGCGCTTTTCCGCCAGCGTCTCGGGATTCCCGGCCGTACCATTTCCCTCAACACAACCTGGAACTACTCCCGCAACAAGATGGACGGGCTGAACCAGTCCCTGACCAATACGCAGTTCGACGAGGCCGGCAACGTCCTTGCCAGCGACCTGGTGAACCAGCGTGTGGACCAGTCCACGACGAGCCGCAGCCTCGGCGCCCGTCTCTCCTATACGGAACCCATGGGCAATTACTTCTACCTGGAGGGCAGCTACAACATCAACTGGTCGCAGTCCAACACGGACAAGCTCGTCTATAACAGCGGCCCCGGCGACCCGAACCCGAGCATGGAGCCCATTTCCATGGGCTATTTCCCGACCGGCGAGACGTACGACGAGACCTACTCCAACACGGTCGTGAACAAGAACCTGAACCAGAACATCGGCGTGGCCGTCATGTACCAGAACGACAAGCTGCGCGGACAGCTGGGCACATCGGCCATGCCCAACCGTACTTATAACTATACGAACGGCAAGGAGTACGACGACTTCCGCTGGAACTTCGCTCCGCGGGCGATGCTCTTCTACGACTTCACGGACAATGCCAACGTGCGCCTGTTCTACAACGGACGCAGCAGCCAGCCTTCCACCTCGCAGCTGAATCCGGTGATGGACAATTCCAACCCGCTGGCGATGACCCTTGGTAACCCGTACCTGACCCCGTATTTCAGCCACAACATCCGCAACGAGTGGGAGTACTCCAACAAGCAGACCTTCTTCACCGCCCGCGTGAACTTCCAGGGCGGCATGGTCCAGAACCCCATCACCAATGCGGTCTGGTTCGAGAACGGCCGCCAGTTCTCCTTCCCGCTGAACGGCGCCAACACCTACAATGCCAACGTGAACATCGTCGTGAACTCCCCGATCGCGAAGTCCAACTTCTCCCTATCCAACACCATGCGCCTGGGCTATACCAAGACCGGCAGCTACATCGGCCAGAGCGGACTGGACATGAGCGGCTATTTCAACGAGAAGGACGAGTTCGACTACGAGAAGTTCCACGCCGACTATTTCGAGGACCACAAGGACTGGTGGGAGCGTGACTTCCTTGCGAACGACACCCGTTCCCTGAGCGTGATGGAGAACTTCCGCGCTACGTACCGGAACGACTGGGTGGAGGTGATCCTGGGTGCGCGCACCCGGATGAACAAGCCCTGGTACACCGTGCAGTCCGCCGTGGACGCTACCTGGAACAATGCGGCGACCGCCTCCTTCAAATGGACGGTGGGCGACACCGGACTGGAACTGAGCACGGACGGCAGCTACCGCTGGTACGAGGGTTATACGACCGAGCAGCCTTCCCGCTTCATCTGGAACGCGACCATCTCCAAGAGCATCTTCAAGCGCCAGGCGACCATCGCCATCCGCGCCTACGACATCCTGGACCAGTCCCAGAACCTGTCCGTCTCCCAGAGCGAGACCTATTACACGGAGACCCGCAACAACACCCTGGGCCGTTACATCGTCGCCGCCTTCACCTGGCGCTTCGGCACCTTCGGCGGCAACCGTCGCGGCGGTTTCGGCGGCCCCGGCGGCTTCGGCGGCGGACGTCCTCCGATGGGCGGCGGTTTCCGTCCGTTCTAATGCCTTTTCACCCCGAGCGAAGCGAAGGAATCTATCTGATGGCGGTCACATACGACCGCCATTTTTCGATGAGGGCGGTCATGTCGTCCGGGAGGGGAGCCTCCAGGAAGATGCGCTCCCCGGAGCGGGGATGCGTGAAGCCCAGCGTGCGGGCATGGAGCGCCTGGCGGGGGCAGACGGCGAAGCAGTTCTGGATGAACTGGCGGTATTTGGCGTAGATGGTGCCCTGGCGGATTTCCGCCCCGCCGTAGCGTTCGTCGTTGAAGAGGGGATGGCCGATGGAGGACATGTGCACGCGGATCTGGTGCGTGCGGCCTGTTTCCAGGCGGCACTCCACCACGGTGATGAAGCCGTAGCGCTCCAGGACTTTCCAGTGGGTGACGGCCCATTTCCCCTTCTCGGGATCGTCGTACACCCGGAACCGCAGCCGGTCGTTCGGGTCACGGCCGATGGTGCCGGCCACCGTCCCCTCATCCTCCGCAAGGTTGCCCCAGACGACGGCGGTATAGACCCGGTCGATGGAATGGATGAAGAACTGGTCGGCGAGGTGCGCCTGGGCGGAAGGATTCTTCGCCACGACCAGAAGCCCGCTCGTGTCCTTGTCGATGCGGTGCACCAGCACGCCCATCCGTTCGTCGCCTTCTTCCGCTCCCTGGGAGATCCCCAGATAGTACGCGAGCGCGTTCACGAGCGTCCCGTTGTAATTCCCGTGTCCCGGATGCACGACCATGCCGGCGGGCTTGTTCACCACCAGCACGTCCTCGTCCTCATAGACGACGTCCAGAGGGATGTTCTCCGGAAGGATTTCCACACCCCGCCGCTCGTAGGGCATCACGAACTTGATGACGTCGCAGGGGCGGATGATGGTATTGGCCTTCGCCGGCTTGTCGTTCACGAGGACATAGCCCAGTTTGATGGCCTGCTGCACGCGGCTGCGGGAGGTGCCTTCCTGGTGGGTGGCGATGAACTTGTCCACGCGCAGCGGCGCCTGACCTTTGTCGGCGACGAGGCGGAAATGCTCGAACAGCTCTTCCTGATCGAAGTCGGTCATTGTTTCTCGGCCGGGAGTTTGGCGGAATCCAGGGTGAGGTAGAGATTGACGGCCGTTCCGTAGGTGCGGGCCTGCCCGGCGTAGTCCTGCTTGTACACGACGGCGTTCATGGAGTCCGCATAGGTGCGGATGTCCGTGTCGAACCGTACGCGCCCCACGTTCAGGCTGCGGTCATGCAGGGCGTCCACGGCCCGGATGTATTTCATGCCGATCACCTTGGGAACGGTGGTCGGACGCTCGTCGGAGGAGAGCCCCAGCGTGAGGTCCACTTCGCTGCCGCTCACCACGAGGTCGCCCGGGCGGACGGTGCGTCCCCGCACGGTTTGCCGCAGCACGTTGTTGGTCGCAATGTCCTGGGTGTAGTTCAGTTTCCCGAGGGTGAGGCCGCGGTTGTTCAGCTCCGAGCGGGCTTCGCTCAGGGAATAGCCCACGAGGTTGGGCATCACTACTTTCCGGGGAACGATGGAATTGATGGTCAGGAAGATGCTCCGGCCGCGCTTGACCGTGGAGCCGGCCTTGGGGGACTGGCGGTAGATGACGCCGGCGCCCAGCCGGCGGACGAAGACGGAGTCCGTCACTTTCACGCCCACGTGCCCTTCCCGGGCCAGTTCGTGCGCCTCCGCAACGGTCATGTTCGTGAAATCCGGCACGGTCACGGTACGGTTGTGCCGCGTGATCACGCCCAGGGCGAACTGCGCCACCAGCAGCAGGGCCACGATCAGCGCCACGGCCAGCAGGAGGTTCCGCACGATCCAGTTGGAGAGGATCCCGCTCTTCGGGGTTTGGGTATCTTTCTTTGCCATATCAGATTCTTGTTCAACCTACAAATATAGATAAAAAAACGGGAAGTTCCTTTTCGATTCTTCTGTCTGTTCCGGGAATGAGGATAAAACCTTACAATCCAACAGCGCATAAAATGATGGTCTGAAGCGACTGAAATGCGGTTTTTTCATTTTTCTTGCGGATAATATAGGTTTTAATTGTCATGGTAATTCATTGATTATCATTATAAAACACTGTAAGGTTGTTTCCCCTCGATAATTGGGATTTCTGGCTTTTCGTTTATAGTTTTGTGACCGAAACTAAAACAAGAGCGTATGAAGGACCATGAAAGGAATGTAGGTTTGATCGGAACAGAAGGAAGGTTTTGATGGCAGAGAACATTTTGCGGAGATTTCTCCGAAAATGTTTATCTTTGCATCGAATACCTGACGATTATAGTCATCTATCGCTTCCTGTCGTATTCCTGAAAGAGAATTAGGCAGATTTTAACACAGGAACAGGAAGCGCTCCAGGAGGCTCCGCGGCTTAGCGCGGCTAGCCTTCTGTTTCTGTGACCTCTGCCTAGGTTCTCTTTCAGAAGACTAGCCACGCTTTTTTGCAGGATAGTCGTCATGAATGGCCAGCCGTCTGCGCACCCCGTTCACCTGTTGCTGCTTCGCAAAGCCTATCGCTATCTGGGCGATCTGTCAGAGATGTACCTGGGATACAAGTCCGTGGACAAGACGATAGGGATGGTCCGTACCCTGATCGGAGAGATCACGGTCGGGCAGGACGGGCAGCTGCCGCTGATGAAGTACCTGGATGCCCAGTGGGACCATCTGGTGGAGCAGCTCCGCCGCGACCTGCCCCAGCTCAAGGAGAAGGACGTCATCCTGTTCTGTTTCCTGGTCGTGGGTTTCAGGCCCGGACTGATCGCCCTGCTGATGGAAGGCGAGACCCCCGAAAAACTTTATACCCGGAAATGCCGTCTTCTCGGAAAAATCCGGAGCCTTCCTCCGAAGAAGGCCCAACGCTATCTGGATCTCATCGACTGACCGGTACGCCCCTTGCATTTCCCGCCGAAAGGGTGTAACTTTGCTTGGATGAAAAAGCAAAGTATTCTGATGCTTGCCCTTGCGGGCGCCTTTGTCGTGCTGATGAGCCTTCCTTTCCTCGTAGAGGGAACGGGATGGCTTGCGCTGTTGGGCTTCGTCCCGCTCCTGTGCATGGAGCGCATCGCCTCGCTCCGCAAGGTCCGTCATTTCTGGTGGTGGCACTACGGAACGTTCGTGGCGTGGAATTTTGCGACGACATTCTGGGTGTGCAACGCCACCGTCGGAGGCGGGATTTTCGCCGCCCTGGCCAATGCCTTGCAGATGTCCCTGGTCTTCGGCCTGTTCCGGTGGGTGAAACGCCGGAGCGGAGGGGCGGTCCCGTACCTGTTCCTGGCTGCGGCATGGATCGCCTGGGAGAAATACTACCTGACGGTGGCGCAGATCTCCTGGCCCTGGCTAGTTTTGGGAAATGCTTTCGCAGGTACGACGGGACTTGTCCAATGGTATGAGTTCACGGGTGCCCTGGGCGGCTCCCTGTGGATCTGGGCCGTGTCCCTGTCCGTCTTCGGCCTGATGGTGGCCCTGTCGGACGGTCGGTTTTTCGCCCGCTGGAACGGGAAGGCTCGCATCGCCGCCGTCTCCGGCCTGGTCCTGCTCCTTTTCGGGCCCATGGTGGTTTCCGCCGTTGTCGGAAGCCGGTATGAGGAGACTGGAAATCCCTTGCAGGTGGTGATCGGACAACCCAATTTCGACCCGTACGAGAAATTCGGCGGCATGACGCAGGACCAGCAGAACGTGGTCCTGCTGGACGAGTTCCGCCGGGGGCTTGAGGGTCTGGAGGGGCCTGTCCTGCTGCTGGCGCCGGAAACCTTTACGAACGATATCTGGTGCAATGACGTCCCGGGCAGCAAGACCTTCCGCCGCTTCCGCTCTTTCCTGACGGAGCATCCGGAGGCGGAGATCTTGTTCGGCGCGTCATCCTGGACGCAGTATCCGCAGTGGGAGAGACCCTCGGCCAATGCCCGCAGGCTTGGGGAGGACGGCTGGTACGAGACGCACAACTCCGCCCTTATTCTGGATTCCACCGGGCGGTATGGCCTGTACCAGAAATCCAAGCTGGTGCCGGGGGTGGAAATGCTGCCGTATCCGTCGGTTCTGGGGCCCATCGACGACGGGCTCCTGGGCGGTGTCGCCGGCCGCTGCGTGGGTCAGGACAAGGTCTCCAACCTGCTGTTCAGGGGAGAGATCCCCATCGGTTGCGCCGTCTGCTACGAATCTGTCTATGGAGAGCATTGCGCGGCCTATGTGCGGGAGGGGGCACAGCTCCTGACCGTTATCACGAACGACGCCTGGTGGGGCGATACGCCGGGATACCGGCAGCACCTGGACTATGCCCGCCTGAGGGCCATCGAGACGCGGCGGGACATCGCCCGCTGTGCCAATACCGGCATCTCCGCCTTCATCGACCAGAAAGGACGGATCCTTCAGCGCTCCACCTGGTGGGAACCGGCCATCCTGAAGGGAACGGTGAACCTGAGCACCCGCGAGACCTTCTTCGTCCGGGCGGGAGACATCGTCGGACGGATCTCCGTCTTCCTGATGGTCCTTCTCCTCGCCGCCGCGCTGGTTCGCAGGAAGTGACGGCGTTCTTCTTCATATAACCGGGTTGATGGCTGAAACTTCGTAAAAGGCTTGCAGAGTTCGGCGAATTCCCATATCTTTGTACTTATGAAAAAGTTAGTGGTCGTTCTTCTTCTGGCCCTGTGGGGCCTTGTATCGTATGGGCAGCGCATCCCTTCCGTCACCCTGCAGGACGGGTCCGGCAAGGCCGTCACCACGGTTTCCCTGGTGGACGGGAAGACGCCTTTCGTGGTCAGCATCTGGATGACCACCTGCAAGCCCTGCCTGAAAGAACTGGATACCCTCTCGGAGGAGCTTCCGGATTGGGACGCATCCTTCCCGCTCCGCATCTATGCCGTGTCCATGGACGACGCCCGTTCTCAGAAGCGGGCGGTCGCCCTTGCGCAGGGGCGCGACTGGGACGGCATCACGGCCCTCTTCGACGTGAATGCGGACCTGCGCCGGGCGCTCAACGTGAGTTCGGTGCCGCAGGTGTTCGTCTATGACAAGGACGGCAACTTGTTCTACACGCACATCGGCTACCGTCCCGGCGACGAACAGGAACTGTTGAACCAGGTCAGGAAATGCGCCGGAAAGTAGCTGCCATCCTTCTGGCTCTCGGACTGCCCATGACGGGCTGGGCCCAGGACTGGGGCCGCGTCACCGGCAGCCTGGAGTCCAATTCCATCTACTACCTGGACGACGCCGTCGTCGGGAAGCCCGCCTCGTCCTGGGGTTCCAACAATTACCTGAAACTGGACTGGTCCAAGGGCGCCTTCGGGGCCGGGCTCCAGGCGGAGTACTATCCCGAACCGCTGGCGGGTTATCCCTCCGAACTCAAGGGTTCCGGCCTTACAGGCCTCTATGCCTCCTGGAACGGCACGCTCGCGGAAGTGACGGCGGGCTCGTTCTTCGAACAGATCGGCAGCGGCCTTCTCCTGAGGACCTGGGAGGACCGGGAACTGGGCCTGAACAACACCCTCATGGGCGGCCGTATCGGCTTCCATACTTCCAACCGGGGGCTTTCCTTGAAGGTCTTCGGCGGTGCACCCAAATACGGGCTCTGGCCCACGGCGAATACGGTGGTTGCGGGCGCCGACCTTTCGCTGGACCTGCTGCCCCTGTTCGGGGTGGAATCGGCCCATTCCGTCGTCCTGGAAGGCAGTGTGACGGACCGCTTCACCCGGAACGTGGAAGACAATATCTCCCTGCTGGCCCGCAGCGGCGGATTCGAGGTGCCCGGACAGGTCCTGGGCTGGTCCGGCCGGCTGCAGTATGCCTATGGCGGCTTTTCGTTCAAGGGCGAGTATGTGGGCAAGGGTCCCGACTTCTATGCTGAGCATCTTCCCAAGTCCCGCGAGACTTACCGGCTCAAGGGCGGAAACGCCCAGATCCTGGAACTGAACTATGCCGTGGGCTCCTTCTCCGCCGCCGTGACGCTGCGGCGCCTGGAGAACATGACTTCCCGGATCTTCCTCACGGCGCAGAGCCCCTCTCCCGCCAACACCCTGAACTATCTTCCCTCCCTGTGCATGCAGCAGACCTACATGCTCGCCGGCCTGAACCCTTACGTGACCTATGCCGACGGCGAGGCCGGTTTCCAGGGAGACCTGTACTATAACTTCCGCCGCGGGACCGCCCTCGGCGGCAAGTACGGCATGAAACTCCATGTGGGCGGTTCCTGGATCGAGGCGCTTCCCTTCGCCCTTCCGGACCGGGATGTCCATTACCTGGCGTACCGGGATCTCAACATCGACCTGGAGCGGGCCTGGAGCCGGAAGTTCCGCACGATCCTGTTCGTGTCCATCCAGGAGAATTCCCCCACCCATGGCAACGGCAAGCGCACGGATGCGCAGAATGTCTTCGTGCTGGACGCCCTGTACCGCTTCTCCAAGACGGCCTCCGTCCGCACCGAACTCCAGTACCTGTACTCGGAAGAACTCACGCGCGACTGGATGGCGGCTCTCGTGGAGGTGTCCTTCGCTCCGCACTGGAGTTTCACCGTGAGCGACATGTATAACCACGGCAGCTCCCGCGTCCACTACTACAACGTGGCGGCCAGCTATTCCCTCGGTTCCCTGAGCCTGTCCCTGCAGGGCGGCCGGAGCCGGGAAGGAATGGTCTGCTCGGGCGGCGTGTGCCGATGGCAACCGGCCTACAAGGGCGTGTGCCTGAGGGCCCAATGGTCTTTCTGATATGAAGAGGTGGTTCCTGATCCTGCTGGTCCTGCTGTCCGCGTTTTCCTGCGTGGGCCAGAAGGACGATCCCATCCCCGAACCGCGGCTTTCGGCGGACCTGACCGCTTTGAATGCGACGGCGGGGGAGACGGCGACTTTCACCGTGTATTCCGGCGCGGAGGACGTCACGGCCTATGCGACCATCCGGAACGTCACGGACGACACCGTCCTGGACGGGAACGTATTCGCTCCCATGGAGGAAGGCGAATGGACCTTCGTGGCTGAATATGAAGGACTCTCGTCCGAGGAACTGGTCATCACGGCGTTCGTGGTCGCCGAGGAGGGAAAGGATTTCTTCCGGCGTTCCCTGGTGCTGGACTTCACGGGCACCTGGTGCGTGAACTGTCCCAAGATGGATACGGCGATCGAGGAGGCGATGGCTGCCCGTCCAGGTCGGCTGGTCCCGGTGAGTGTCCACTGCATGGCGGTGGACCCGATGTATCTGAAACCCCTCAGCGACAACCTTGTGAAGCAGTTCGGCGTGAAGGCCTATCCTTCCGCTGTCGTGGACCTGGACCCGGGGAGCCTGATTTCGCAGACTTCCTCCGAACTCCTCCTGTCTCATGTGGACCGTCTGCTGGAATCCCGCGGTCCTGCCGCCGGTCTCCGGATCGAGAGTGTCCTGGATGGGGACAAACTCTCGGTGACGGTGGAGTCGAAAGCGGTCCGGGAAGGGGAGTACACCCTGTCCGTCATTCTCCTGGAGGACGGCATCGTCGCGAAACAGACGGGGGCCGATGACGGCGACAACCATGTCCATAACCATGTCCTCCGCGCATGGGCGGACGCCGATCCGGTTACGCTCCAGGAGGACGGAACGGCGTCGATGACCCTGGACGCCACGGCGATCTCCGGCAAGTACCGGATCGTGGCTGTCGTGAGCCGGAACGGCCTGGTGGACAATGTTATGGCCTGTGCTGCCGGCGCTTCGGCCGACTGGCAATACGAAGAAGACAACGATTAACAAATAGTACCATGGAGAAAGAGTATCTCACCCCTGCGGTCCGGGTTGTGGACCTGCATTTCGACGCCTCCTTCTGCCTGAGCGACCCCGTCTCCGGCGGTCTGGAGAAGACCTATGACGACGAATTTGAATTCTAGGAGGACGGAACGATGAAAAAGTATTGGATCAATCTGCTCGCACTGACCGTCCTTGCCGGCTGCACGGCGGAACCTCTTGCCACCGACCGGACGGAGGACGGGAATGTCATGACCCTTATTGCCGATACCGAAGACGGGGAGACGCGCACTGTCCGCCAGGACGACGGGGCCGTGTACTGGAATCCCGGAGACGAGATCATTGTCTTCACCCAGCCCAATGTCCCCGGCGGCCGTTTCACGAACACCGAGACCAAGGCCAAGCAGCGGGCCTCCTTCCAGGGCAAGGTGGACGACAAGCCCACGGCCGGTTATCTCTATGCCGTTTATCCGTATGATCCGGCATTCACTTTCAATGGCACAAGCATCACCGCTACGGTTCCTGCCGTGCAGCAGGGCGTGGCGGGCTCCTTCGACCCGCATGCATTCCTGTCGGCCGGACGTACCCGCACCCAGAGCATGACCTTCTACCATCTGGGGGGCGGTGTCAAGTTTACGCTGACCGAGGAGGGCATCACCTCCGTCACGCTCCGTGGCGGGGCCGATGAAGCCCTGGCCGGAAAGGTTTCTTTCAGCATTGACAGCAAAGGAATTCCGGAAATCCAGTCCATTGACGGGCCAGAGGTTTCCATCACCCTGACGGCGCCGGACGGCGGTACGTTCGAGGTGGGCAAGGCCTATCATATCGCCACCCTGCCCGTGGACCTGCCGAACGGGTTCACCCTCCTGTTCGAACGGGAGGACGGTAGGGTTGCCGACAGGCGGGTCACCAAGCCGGCGGCCATCCAGCGCGGCCATTTCCTGAAGCTGACGGATGTGGACAAGGACCTGACCTTTACGGACATCGAATTCGAGCTGATGACCTCTTCCGTGAACATCTCGTCCAAGGGACAGGATTTCTCGATCCGCGTGCGCTCTTTCGAGGAGCCCCACTTTGACATCTATGCCGACTGGATCACCCTGGTCAAGACCGTGGGAGACCGCCGCATCGGCGCTGATTACGTGTTCCACGCTGCCCGCAACAAGGAGACCGAGGAACGGACAGGCTACATCGCCGTGTGCAGCGATACGAACTGCTTCATGGTGGACGTGAACCAGGAGGCCGCTTCCGGCGACTGGACGGAAGAGGATTTTGTCCATCATTCCCTGGGCATGCGTTTCACCGCCACCTGGTGCGGCTGGTGCCCTTATATGAACACGGCTTTCTACAAGGCGAAGGATCTTCTCGACGGCCGGTTTGAAATCGTGAACCTGCATGCTTCCAGCAGTGAACTTGCCTTCTCCGGAACGAGTGCCTTGGAAAGTGTATATGGTATCGGGGGGTATCCTACCGGCATTGTCGACGGAAGAGTGGACATCGCGAATTATTCGGATACGGACTATACGGCGCAGAACGTCGTGAATGCCGTCAAGGAACAGGAAGCCACCTATCCGGTGGTGACCGCCTTCGAGTTCTCCTCCTCCCTGTCCGGAAGCACGGTTTCCGTGGACCTGACAGTCTATGCCAAGGTGGCGGACACCTACAAACTGACGGCTCTTGTCCTGGAGAACGGAATCATCGGCAATCAGTCGGACAACGGAGAGGGAGCCCACAGCGACTATCACCATGACAGGATTGCCCGTCTGGCCCTGACTTCGATTACAGGGGATCCTTTCACTGCGTCCGCCGGTGATGAGAAGGCGTTCACCTTGTCGGGTACCGTTCCTGCCGGTTGCAATCTGGACAATCTGGAGGTTCTCGTCTATGTCCAGCGTCCGTTCGGCTCACAGACGGTCATTTCCTCCGGGAACTACGGCGGTTATTATGTCGATAACAGCCGCAGCGCCGCCGTCGGCACCACCGCCGAGCTGGAATTCGCCGATTAGCGGCGGAATGGCCTGAAGAAAAAGAGAGAAGCTCTAATCGAGCTTCTCTCCTTTTTCATTGTACATTTCGTGTTGCAGGACCGTGAAGTCAGTGACTTCCTCGATGTCCAACTTGACCTTGTAGTGTTTCTTCCACTTGCCCAGGAAGGAGTTGAAGAGCCCCCGCTTGAGGTAGGCACCCAGGATCGGACTGGTCTTCAGGGTCAGGGTCTTGTAGCCTTTCTCGATGACGTAGTAGGCGATCTTGCGTTCGATCTCCTCGTCAATCACGACGCTGGAATGGATCTTCCCGGTGCCGTGGCACACGGGACACTGTTCCATCGTGTTGATTTCCGTCACCGGGCGGATCCGCTGCCGGGTGATCTGCATCAGCCCGAACTTCGTAAGCGGCAGCACGTTGTGCTTGGCCCTGTCATTTTCCATCAGCTCCTGCATGTATTTGAAGAGGGCGATCTTGTGCTCATTGGACTCCATGTCGATGAAGTCCACGATCACGATGCCTCCCATGTCCCGGAGCCGGAGCTGCCGTGCGATCTCTTCCGCGGCGATCTTGTTCACCTCGAAGGAATTCTCTTCCTGGTCGGAGGTCTTGGTGCGGATGCCGCTGTTCACGTCGATCACGTTCAGCGCTTCAGTCGTTTCGATCACAAGATATGCCCCCTGGCGCATCGGCACCACCTTTCCGAAGGAACTCTTGATCTGGCGGGTGACCTCGAAGTGGTCGTAGATGGGCTGCTTGCCTTCATACAGGTGGACGATCTTCTCCTGCTCGGGAGCGATGATCTCGATGTATTTCCGGGCTTCGTCGCACACCTTCCCGTCATTGATCCAGATGTTGGAGAACGAGTCGTTCAGAAGGTCCCTCAGGACGGTCGTGGTCTTGCTGTACTCGGTGAAGAGCAGCTGGACATTCTTGTTGCGGGCGATCTTCTTCCAGGAACTCTCCCATTTCTCGATGAGGGCCTTGGTCTCTCCCACCAGGGTGGCCGCGTTCTTGCCTTCGGCCGCGGTGCGGATGATGGCCCCGTAATTCTTGGGAAGGATGCTCCTGACAAGCGTTTCGAGTCTACGTTTCTCCTCCTTGGAGCCGATCTTCGAGGAGATCGACACCTTCTCGGCAAAGGGGAGAAGGACAATGTTGCGTCCTGCAAGCGAAATTTCCGCAGTCAGTCGTGAACCCTTCGTGGATATGGGTTCCTTCACGATCTGGGCGACGATCATCTGGCCGGGTTTGAGGATGGACTCGATGCGTCCTTCCTTGGGAAGGGGCTCTCCGAGCTCGATCCTGGAATACAGGTCCGGGAGATTCGTGTTCTGGTTGGACTCCTTGACGAACCGGTCGAAGGCCGAAAAGTAGAGTCCCAGGTCCAGATAGTGGATGAAGGCTTCCTTCTTGTCCCCGATATCCACGAAGGCAGCATTGAGGTTCGGGAGGATCTTCTTCACCTTTCCCAGGTGAACGTCACCTACCGTGAACTTGTTCCCAGTGCTGGACTCCGTGTTGTACTCGATCAGCCGGTGATTCTCCATCAGGGCGATGTGTACTTCCGTCGATGTGACATCGACGATCAGGTCCTTGTCGGGTTTTTCAGACTCCATCAGGAAATTTAGGTTTGGACGTAAGACAAAAGGGCTTCCGGAACCTCCGGCGAGCCCTTTGCTTTCAGCAGACTGCTAAAATGGCAGACACGCGGAAGAAGTGCTTACTTCTTCTTGTGCCGATTCTTGCGCAAGCGCTTTTTACGCTTGTGCGTCGCCATCTTATGTCTTTTTCTTTTCTTACCGCTAGGCATAATATAAAAAGGTTAATGGTTTATTTCTCCTTAACGGCGTTCACGAAGATCTTGGCGGGCTTGAAGGCGGGGATGTCGTGAGCCGGGATGGTCATGGTCTGCTTGCGGGTGATGTTGCGAGCGGCCTTTTCGGCGCGGTGCTTGATGATGAAGCTGCCGAAACCACGGAGGTACACGGGCTCACCGGCGATGATGGAATCTTTCACGACCTTGGTGAATTCTTCTACAACGCTCTGGACCTGGATCTTCTCAATGCCGGTCGACTTGGCGATTTCATTGACGATATCTGCTTTTGTCATAGTTAAAAGGATTTAGAGGTTGTTTTTCACTTGTTTAAGCCAAATGGTCTGCAAAATTAGGATTAAATTTTCAAAAATCAAAGAGATAGCAGGATTTTTGGGACAATCTCGAGCTTGGCACGGAGATTGACCATATATCCGCTCGAACAGAAGATGCAGCCGGGTATGACAATTTGTCATATCCTTAGATTTATGACCGCAGAATGAAAGATTTGAACGAATTCAGCCCGCATCCGGGCGTCGAAGTGAATATCATGCCCGTCATCGGCGATTCCTCCCTCCTGAAACTGGATGAGTCCGAACTGGCGGACGCTCTCCCGATCCTGGCCCTGAGGAACGCCGTGGTGTTCCCGGGAACGGTGTTCCCGGTTACCATTGGTCGGGAAAAGTCCATCCGCGTAATCCGTGACGTCGAGTCGAAGGACGGCGTGTTGGGCGCCGTGCCGCAGACGGACGTAACGGTGGAGGAACCCGGGGAGAAGGACCTTTTCGGGTACGGCACCGTGTGCAAGGTGATCAAGACCCTGGAGATGCCGGATGGCTCGCTGACCGCTATCCTGCAGGGTTTCAAGCGTATATCCATGGGTCCCGTCCTCAGCAGCGACCCTTATCTGGTCGCCCGTGTGCATTATGAGGAGGACATCGCCCCCCGCTCCGACGACAAGGAAGTCGCCGTCCTTGCCGATGCGCTCAAGGAGCGTGCCGCCGAGGTCGTGCACGCCTCGTCTTTCGCTCCGAAGGAGGCCGTGGGCGCCCTGAAGTCCATCGACAATTTCTCTTTCCTGGTGAATTTCATCGCCACCACCATCGAGGTGGAGGACTTCGGCGACCGCGTGCGGCTGCTGGAGATCGCGAACGTCCAGGAAAGGGGCCTCTCGCTCCTGAAGGTACTGGACACCCAGGTGCAGCTCCTGCAGATCAAGCAGGAGATTAACCAGAAGGTCAAGAGCGACATCGACCAGCAGCAGCGGGAGTACTACCTGAACAACCAGCTCCGGACCATCCAGGAGGAACTGGGCATGGACGAGGGCGAGGATTTCGACAAGTTCCGCGCCCGGGCCGACGAGAAGAAATGGCCCCAGGAGGTCCGTGCCATCTTCGACAAGGAGATGGCCCGCCTGGAGAAATACAATCCCTCCACGCCGGACTACAGCATCCAGTACAACTATATCCAGTTCATGCTGGACCTGCCTTGGGGGGAGATGTCGGAGGACAACCTGGACCTGCGGCACGCCCAGCAGGTCCTGGACGAGGACCACTACGGGCTGGACCAGGTGAAGGACCGCATCGTGGAGTACCTCGCCGTCCTCAAGCTCAAGGGGAACATGAAGTCCCCGATCCTGTGCCTGTACGGCCCTCCCGGCGTGGGCAAGACCAGCCTGGGCAAGTCCATCGCCAGGGCCCTCGGACGCAAGTATGTCCGGATTTCGCTGGGCGGCATGCATGACGAGGCGGAGATCCGCGGCCACCGGAAAACCTACGTGGGCGCGCTTCCGGGCCGGATCCTGAACGGCATCCTCCGGGCGGGCACCTCGAATCCGGTCATCGTCCTGGACGAGATCGACAAACTCTCCTCCGACTTCAAGGGCGACCCTTCGAGCGCCCTGCTTGAAGCCCTGGACCCGGAGCAGAACGGGACCTTCCACGACAATTACCTGGACATCGACTACGACCTGTCCAACGTGCTGTTCATCACTACGGCGAACGGGATTTCCTCCATCCAGCCGGCCCTGAAGGACCGCATGGAGATGATCAACGTGACCGGCTACCTGGCCGAGGAGAAGTTGGAGATCGCCCGGAACTACCTGGTGCCCAAGCAGCTGGAAGAGCACGGCCTGAAACGGGACGAGCTGGGGCTGGACGGGGAATGCCTGTCCGCCATCATCGACGAATACACGCATGAGTCCGGCGTCCGCGGCCTGGAGAAGCAGATCGCGAAGATCGCCCGCGTGACGGCGAAGAAGATTGCCCTGGAGGAGGAATATCCCAAGACGGTGAAGAAAGAACACCTGCGGGAATACCTGGGCCTGCCCACGGCCTACCACGATGTCCAGAAGGGCAACGAGGCCCCTGGCGTCGTGACCGGCCTTGCGTGGACGGAACTCGGGGGAGAGATCCTCTTCGTGGAAAGCTCCGTTTCCAAGGGCAAGGGCGTCCTGTCCATGACGGGCAACCTGGGCGACGTGATGAAGGAATCGGCCCAGATCGCCTGGCAGTATATCAAGGCCCATCCCGAACTGGCCCGGATGACCACCGACCAGTTCATGGAGAAGGACATCCATGTCCATGTCCCGGAGGGCGCCGTCCCCAAGGACGGACCGTCCGCCGGTATCACGATGGTGAGTTCGATGGTTTCCGCCCTGCGCGGGGAAGCGTTGAAGAGCGGCATCGCGATGACGGGCGAGATGACCCTCCGCGGCCGCGTGCTGCCCGTGGGCGGCATCAAGGAGAAGATCCTCGCCGCCAAGCGGGCCGGGGTCGGCACCATCGTCATCTCCGAGGAAAACCGCAAAGATATCGAGGATATCAAGGATATTTACGTAAAAGGTCTTACCTTTGTGTACGTGAAAGACATCGCGGAAGTGATCGAGGCCATCTTTTAAATGGACGTTAGAATAGAACCCACCTGGAAGGAAGCCCTGCGGGACGAATTCGAGAAACCGTATTTCGGCTCCCTCGTCCGCTTCCTCCACGACGAAAAGGCAGTCGGGAAGGTAATCTACCCTCCCGGCCGCCAGATTTTCAAGGCTTTCGACCTCACCCCGCTTCCCGAGGTGAAGGTCGTCATCCTGGGACAGGACCCGTACCACGGTCCGGGCCAGGCGATGGGCTTGTGCTTTTCCGTGCCGGAAGGCGTCCAGGCCCCGCCGTCCCTGAGGAACATCTTCAAGGAGATCGGTACCGACCTGGGTCTCCGGATGAGCGGCAGCCCCGACCTCGAGCCCTGGGCCCGGCAGGGGGTCCTCCTGCTGAACTCGGTCCTCACGGTCCAGGCCGGCATGCCCACCTCCCACAGCCGCATCGGCTGGCAGGAATTCACGGACGCGGTGATCCGCACGGTTTCCGACCGGTGCGACGGCGTCGTCTTCCTTCTCTGGGGCCGTTTCGCCCAGGGAAAAGCCGCCCTCGTGGACACGTCCCGGCATCACGTGCTGACGGCGGCGCACCCTTCGCCGCTGGCGGGCGGCGCCTTCTTCGGATGCCGTCATTTCTCCAAGACCAACCAGATCCTCGTTTCCGAGGGCAAAACTCCCATCGACTGGCAGTTATGAAAACCAAGGCCCTTTTCCCCGGCTCGTTCGACCCGTTCACGGCCGGCCATCTCAATATCCTGAAGCGCGCCCTGACGATGTTTGACGAAGTTGTCGTCGCCGTGGGCATCAACCAGGACAAACGCGGCTTCTTCGACATGGACAAGCGGCTCCGGATCATCCGGAAGGCGACCGAAGGACTGGAAGGCGTCTCCGTCATCCAGTACGACAACCTCACCATCGATACCTGCCATGAACTGGGCATCCACCACATCGTCCGCGGTGTGCGGAACATGATCGACTTCGAGACCGAGCGCTCCATCGCGGATGCGAACCGGCGCCTGGCCCCGGACATCGAGACCATCATCATCCCGACGGCGCAGGAATTTGCCCATATCTCCTCCAGCGCTGTCCGCGACATCCTCAAGCACCACGGCGACTACTCCGCCTTCATCCCCGAAGGCGTGGAGCTATGAAACGGCTTCTGACAGCCCTGGCGGCCCTTTTCGCCGCCCTCGTGCTCCGGGCGCAGGACGATCGTTTCGATGCGCTGGGAGCGAAGTTGGACGAGTATTTCGCCGCCCTGGCGGGGGAGCCCCTGTCCGTGCAGAGCAGGGAGTGTGACTTCCTCATCGAGTCCTGCCAGGATTCCCTCGTGCGTCAGTTCGTCGCCTTGAAGATCTACGACCATTACCTGAAATCCAAGATCATGGGGGATGACGGGGTGGCGGTCCATGTGGCCGACACCTGGCTCATCCCGGGAAAGGTGGCCATGCACAGTGACCTGGACCTTCTGAACGCCAAGGTGTTCGCTGAGTTCAACCGCCAGGCGCAGCTGGGAGCCGAGGCCCCTTTGCTTACCCTGCAGGACCCTTCCGGCGCGGAAGTCACTGTTCCGGAGGCGGGCCGCTATACGGTCCTGTATTTCTATGATACATCGTGCTCCACCTGCCGGGTCGAGACGCCCCGCCTTTGCAACTTCCTGAAGAACACCTCTTTCCCGCTGACTTCCGTTGCCGTGTATGTGGGCTCGGATCCGGAGGAGTGGGAGCGCTACCGGGCCGTTTCGCTGGACGTTCCGGGCATGGTCCATCTGTGGGACCCGGAACTGGCCTCCGACTTCCATCGCAAATACGGTGTCCTCCAGACGCCGCGGATGTTCCTGGTCGGTCCCGACGGGACCGTCGTGGGAAGGGGACTGGATACGCCGGCGCTGGGCATGCTGGCGGAAAAGTTCTCCGGCCGGGAAAGCTATGTCTATGGTTCCCGGGAAGGGATGTCCGTCTTCGAACGCGTCTTTGCCGGCTATGGGGAGGAGTTGAAGTCCACCGATGTCCTGGACGTCGCAGCCTATGTGGCGGAACGGACCTATGGGGAGGGGGATGCCGACTCTTTCAAACACATGGAGGGAGACCTGCTTTACTATCTGTCCTCGCAGACGGGGGAGACCTTCAAGGACGGGACGCTCCTTTTCATCGACAAATACGTCCTGGGCGTCCCCGACGTGTGGACCGCTCCGGAGGATACGGCGCAGGTCCTGTCCCTGGCCCGGACGATGAAGGACCTCCTGGAGCGTTCGCCCGTGGGGTCCGTCATTCCGGACCTGAAGGTCCATGGAGAACTCCTGCGGAAGCCCTGCCTGTTCCGAAAGGCCTCCAAAAAGGGCGTATTCCCGCTCCGCAAGGCCGATTGTCTCGTCTTCTACACCCAGGGATGCGGCCGCTGCGAGGAGACCCTCGCCGCCGCCCGGAAGTTGGCGGACCAGGGCGCCCGGGTGCTTCTGGTGGACATGGACGTCCTCTTCTCCGAACGCCCTGACGAGGCGCACCTCCTGCTGGACACCTTCGACCTGTCCGGTCTTCCGTACGTCATGCAACTCGGCTCCGGCGGCGTCGTCCGTCACCGGTACCTGGAACTTTGATTATTGGGGAAAAAGCCCTATCTTTGCACCCCGGAATTGAGATGTGGTGTAATGGTAGCACTAGGGATTTTGGTTCCCTCAGTTAGAGTTCGAATCTCTACATCTCAACCAGGGAAAACCGGGCAATGATATGGTCATTCGCCCGGTTTTCTGTACAAAAGGAAGGAATCCGGGCGGACGGGACCGTTTTTGCCCGATTGAGGGCTACCGCACCACGATCCTCTCGATCCTTCGGGGAATGGACGCGAGAATCTCGTAGGGAATCGTTCCCAGCACGTCCGCCAGTTCGGTGACGGTCGGGTCCTCTCCAAAGACAGTGACGGTATCTCCCACCTGTGCCTCCACGCCGGTGACAT
Source organism: Bacteroidales bacterium (assembly GCA_017464245.1). GTDB lineage: Bacteria > Bacteroidota > Bacteroidia > Bacteroidales > UBA932 > Cryptobacteroides. Next base: position 46,217 of record JAFUDV010000014.1, read on the forward strand.
CCAGCATGCACATGTCCATGCAGATGTTGCCGATGGTGGGGACGCGGTGCCCGTTCACCGAGAACGAGGCGTGTCCCTGTCCCAGATGCCGGTCGATGCCGTCGGCATAGCCCACGGGGATGGTGGCGATGACGGTGCCCGGGTGCGCCTTGCCCCATCGACCGTAGCCCACGGTGTCTCCTTCCCGGAGATGCTTGATCTGCAGGATTTTGCACTTGAGGGAAGCGACCGGAGCGAGCCGGACGCCCGGCAGGGCGCTGATGCCGTAGATGCCGATGCCCAGCCGCACCATGTCGTACTGGTGCTCCGGGAAGCGCTCGATGCCGGCGGAATTGAGGATGTGGCGCATGGGCATGTAGCCGATGCCCTCCGCGACCGTGCGGGTGTTCTGCTCGAAGAGGCGGAACTGTGCCTCCGTGAAGGCGTCCTCCTCCGGATCGTCGGCGACGCAGAGGTGGGAGAACATGGACTTCACCTTCACCTCCGGATGCGCGTTCAGGAACTCCACGAGGGCCGGCAGTTCCGAGGTCATGAAGCCCAGCCGGTGCATGCCGGTGTCCAGCTTGATGTGGACGGGATAATCCCGGAGGCCGCTTCGGCGCAGGTGGCCGCAGAACGCTTCCAGGGATTCCAGGTTCGGAATGCTGGGCTCCATGCGGGTTTCGATGATCTCGGGATAGAAGTCCGTACCGGCGGTAAGGACGATGATGGGCAGGCTGATACCGTTCTGCCTGAGTTCCAGGCCTTCCACGGGATAGGCAACGGCCAGGTAATCGGCCCCGGCACGCTGCATCATGGCGGCGAACTCCACGGCCCCATGCCCATAGGCATTGGCCTTGACGAGAACCAGCAGTTTCGTCGTGGGTTCCAGGAGGGACCGGAAATACCGGTAGTTCCGTTCGCAGCCCTTCAAGTCCAGCTCCAGCCGGGAAAAATCATCCTCTCGCATCATCGCTTTCTGTGAAATATCCGGCAAATTTAACATTATTGGCGGACATTCTCGCACAAAATGTGTATTTTTGTGGAAAACGAGAACGCTATGACGACATCGACGATTTGGATCCTGATGATTGCGGTGATGGTCCTGAGCATGCTCATCCAGGGTCGCCTGAAAAGCCGCTTTGAAAAGTACTCGGAAGTGCCCACCTCCCTCTCCGGGGCCGAGGTCGCGCAGCGCATGCTGCAGGCTCACGGCATCCACGACGTGAAGATCGTCTCCATCGAGGGGGCCCTCACCGACCATTACAATCCCCAGACCAAGACCGTGAACCTGAGCCACGACGTGTATTACGGCCGTTCCGTCGCCGCAGCGGCCGTGGCGGCCCACGAATGCGGGCATGTGGTCCAGCATCAGGAGGGCTATGCGCCGCTGCGGCTGCGCTCCGCCCTGGTCCCCGTGGTCAGCTTCGCGAACAACTGGGTGTCCTGGGTGCTCCTCGCCGGACTGGTCCTCATCAACGTGTTCCCGCAGCTGCTCTGGATCGGCATCGCCCTGTTCGCCATGACGACCCTGTTCAGTTTCATCACCCTTCCCGTGGAAATCAACGCCAGCGCCCGGGCCGTCAAGTGGCTGGACGGGGCCGGCGTCGTGAACTATGAGACCAAGCCCATGGCGGCGGACGCTCTCAAGTGGGCGGCCTACACCTATGTCATTTCCGCCATCGGCTCCCTGGCCTCCCTCCTCTATTACATTTCCATCGCCAACAGAAGAAACTAGACTGCCATGAACGGAATCTATCTTTTCCTTGCCGACGGCTTCGAGGACATGGAAGCCATCGCCACCCGTGACGTTCTCCTGAGAGGAGGCGTGGACGTGCAGACCGTATCCGTCAACGACGAGCCCTTTGTGACCAGTTCCCACGGCATCACCGTGAGCGTGGACCTCACGCGGGACGATTTCGACGACGATGCACCCGCCGTGATGATCTTTCCGGGCGGCATGCCGGGGACGAAGAACCTGGCGGCGGACAAGGCCCTCATGGCGCTGATGCGCCGCTGCTATGCGCAGGGCGGCATCGTCGCAGCCATCTGTGCGGCGCCCGGCCTGGTCGCCTCCCAGCTGGAAGACGTCTCCGGCAAGCGTTTCACCTGTTTCGAGGGGTTCCAGGACGCGATGGTCGCGAAAGGCGCCGTCTATACGCCCGAGAGCGCCGTCGTGGACGGCCGTCTCATCACCGGGCGCGGCGCCGGCCATGCCGTGAACTTCGGCCTGGCCATCCTGGAGACGCTGAAAGGAAAGGAAACGGCCGACCGCGTACGGGCCGGCCTGATGCTGTAAGATTCTTTATTACAGGACCTTGCGCAGGACGCGCGTGAGCTGGTCGGAGCAGGACGTGCCGCGCTCCTTGCAGTTGATGCCTGTCAGGCGGTCCAGGGCGAATTCCACGCGCTGGTCCTCCAGCAGGGCGCCGAGCGCCTGGAGGTTGCCGTGGCAGCCGCCGGTGTAGCGGAGGTTCCGGATGGTACCGTCCACGAGGTCGAAGTCGATCTGGCGGGAACAGACGAGGGCCGAGGGAACGGCCGTAATGTGACGCACCCCGTTCACCGTGGTGTCGCGCAGGATTTGGATGTCTTCAGGCATTTCTGTATAACGTTGTTCAGTGTGATCTTGGCCGTCATCAGACGGCCCGGCGGAGACCGTGTCCGTCAGGACTTATAGGTCGGGAGCCGCGGGGGATAATAGGGGGCAGAGCCCCCTAAAACAAGGTGGGGTGATTTTCCTCCAGCTCCGAGAGGATCTTGGACATGATGGCTTCGCGGAAGAGGGCGGCCTTCGCATGGACCTTGAAGCGGGAGCAGTATTCGTCCACGGCGGCCATTTCGCTGTCGTTGAAATACAGGACGTACCGGTTCTTGCGCAGAAGGGCTTCCTTCTGCTTCTCCAGGTAGGCCGGGTCCACGCCCGGGATCTTGCGTTTTCTTGCCATCGGGTGCAAAGTTAGCAAATTCCTGTAGAATCAGCGTTTGGAACGGAAAAAATCCTGCATCAGGGCCGTACATTCGTCGGAAAGGACCCCGGCGGTGACTTCCGTCCGGGGGTGGAGGAGGGAAGGGGAGAAGAGGGAGAAACCGCGGCGGGGGTCGATGGCTCCGTACACGATCCGGCCGACCTGGGCCCAGTTCAGGGCGCCGGCACACATCGGGCAGGGCTCCACGGTGACATACAGGGTGCAATCCTGCAGGTACTTCCCGCCCATGGCTTCGGTGGCGGCGGTGATGGCCACCATCTCCGCATGCGCGGTGGTGTCCCGGAGCCGCTCGGTCATATTGTGCCCCCGGCCGATGATCCGGCCTTTCCAGGCGATGACGGCGCCGATGGGGACTTCACCGGCCGCGAGGGCGGCGGCCGCTTCCCGCAGCGCCTCCCGCATCATTCTTTCGTCCTGTTCCATTTTTACAAAGATAGATATTTTTTGTATTTTTGTGAAAACCGAACGAACATGAAAAGGATGCTCCCTCTTCTCCTGCTGCTTTCCTGCCTGACGGCGGCCGCCCAGCAGTACGATGTCCTGGACCAGGTCCGTGCCGACCGTCGCAAGGCCTGCGCCATGGAAGGTCCCCACCGCTTTGAAATCCCCGCGCCCACTCCTTCGCCAAAGGGATACAAACCGTTCTATATCAGCCATTACGGTCGTCATGGCTCCCGCTATGCCTGGAATGCCCGGACCTATTCCACCCTGCATGAGGCCCTTTCGCAGGCGCATGGGGATGGCGCCCTGACGCCCCTGGGCGAGCAGTTTTACGAGCGTTTCGAGTCCTTTTACCAGGTCCCGCTCATCAATACCGGCGACCTGGTGCCGCTGGGTTTCGAACAGCACAAGCGGATCGCCGCCTGGACCTACGACGCTTTCCCGGAGGTGTTCCGGAAGGGGAAGAAGGTGGACGCCATCGTTTCCACTGCGCCCCGCAGCATCGTCAGCATGAGTTCGTTCTGCCTGAGCCTCAAGGAGAAGGAACCGAAACTGGACTTCTTCCAGCGTTCCAACCATGTGGGCCTTACCGTCGTCACTCCGACGAGTGCGCCGCGGGAACTGCGCCGCAAGTTCCGGGAAGACGACATCTCCCACGTGGAGACCGTGGCCCATTTCAACGAGCGTTTCATCGACTATGAGGGCATCCTGGGGCGGATCTTCAAGGATCCCGCCTATCCGTCCCGCTTCTCCGGCGGCCGGACGGGATTCGTCAACGAGATGCACCAGCTGGTGACGGGCTATCACAACTACGAGGAGGCCCCGCTCTTCGACGACCTGCTGACGGACGACCAGTATGTACAGCTTTGGGAATCGGACAATTACGCCTCTTTCTATGCGGACCTGACGGCCCGCTACGGCAACATCCCCCTGCTGGAGGACATCATTGCGAAAGCGGAGAGCGCGTTCCGTGACCCGTCCAAGGCGGCGGACCTCCGCTTCGGGCACGACTACGTGCTGGAGGCCTTCCTGTGCCTGGTCAATGCCAACGGCTGCGGAACCGTTCCCGAGAAAGCTTCGGACGTGAAATACTGGTTCCAGAGCTACAACATCCCCATGGCGGCGACCGTCCTGTTCGTCTTCTACCGGAACAAGAAGGGCGACATCCTCTTCAAGACCCTCCTGAACGAGACCGAGGTTTCCTTCCCGCAGTTGGAACCGGTGTCCGGCCCGTATTACCGCTGGTCGGATTTCACTGCCTGGGCCACGATGATGATGGCGGCCCATCCGGAGGTCAAGTGACTGGCTGCGGAGGCTAATAAAGTATCGTATGAGCCAGGTCCTGCATGAAATAACGCCGCTGTCCGAGAAGGACTGCTTCTATGTCGTGGAGCGGCACAAGTCGGAATTCCTGTTCCCCATCCACAGCCATGCCGAGTACGAACTCAACTTCATCGAGAACGGCGCCGGCGTGCGCCGGATCGTCGGCGACAGCGTGGAGGAGATCGGGGACTACGAGCTTACGCTGGTGGCGGGGGAACTGCTCGAACACGCCTGGGAGCAGGGGGACTGCCGCAGCGGGGATGTCCGCGAGATCACCATCCAGTTTTCGCAGACGCTGTTCTCGGAGGAACTGCTCGCCCGCAAGCAGTTCAAGACGATCCGGGAAATGTTCCGGAAAGCGGCCAACGGGCTTACCTTCTCGCTGAAAGCCATCATGAAAGTGTATGTCCTTCTGGATGCCCTGGCGTCGGAACCGGATGGCTTCGAGCAGTTTCAGCGCCTGTTGCAGATCCTGTACACCCTGTCCACCGACGAAGAGGCCCGGGTGCTCGCCAGTTCTTCCTTCGCCCAGGTGGCAAACAATGTGGAGAGCCGCCGGGTGCGCAAGGTTCAGGAGTATGTCAATGCGCATTACGGCGAGGAAATCCGTCTGGAGGACTGTGCTGCGATGGTGGGGATGTCTCCCTCGGCTTTCAGCCGCTTTTTCAAGCGGCATACCGGGCGGACGCTGATGGACTACATCATCGACATCCGGCTGGGGAATGCCGCGCGGCTCCTGGTGGACACTACCGACGGGATTTCCGAGATCAGCTATGCCTGCGGATTCAACAACCTGTCCAATTTCAACCGGGCGTTCAAGTCCAGGCGGGGCTACACGCCCCGGGATTTCCGGGCACTCTTCAAGAAGAACCGCGTGTTCGTGTAGTTTCCGGGACTGCAAAAAAGTATCGGAATTCGGTTTGATTGTATTTGTTCATCGTCGGAGCAACGCGTAACTTTGTGATGTCTTCATTGACGCGCGCCAACATGATGAAACGAACACTGAAATTAAGCCTTCTTGCAGGAGTCCTTCTCCTTTCCGCCGCTTGCGGATCCCCATCGGAGCCATCGCCCTTTGTCCGGGTGGAGGATGGCCATTTTGTCCGTAACGGCCGTCCCTATTCGTTTATTGGCACCAATTTCTGGTATGGTCCCATCCTGGCCTCCGACGGTGAGGGCGGCGATTACGACCGGCTGGTCCGCGAACTGGACGAGCTGAAATCCCTTGGCGTCGAGAATCTCCGTGTCCTGGTGGGCGGGGACGGTCCCGACGGCGTGTTCTCCCGCGTGGAGCCGACTCTCCAGAAAGCGCCGGGCGTATATAATGATACTATTTTGACCGGTTTGGACCGTTTTCTTGAAGAATTGGGGAAGCGGGACATGCAGGCCGTCCTGTACCTGAACAACTCCTGGGAGTGGTCCGGCGGCTACGGACAGTACCTGGAATGGGCGGGTGCCGGGAAGGCGCTCATCCCCCTGGTGGACGGCTATGTGCCTTTCATGCAGCAGATGGCGCAGTTTTCGGTCAATGAAAAGGCGCAGGGCCTCTTCTTCGACCACCTGAGGACGATCGTCGGCCGCACGAACGGCATCACCGGCAAGCCCTACATCGAGGATCCGGCCATCTTCGCCTGGCAGATCGGCAATGAGCCGCGCTGCTTCTCCGACGACCCGGCCGTCCGCAAGGGATTCGTCGCCTGGCTCACGGAGGCGGCATCCCTCATCAAGGAGATCGACCCGAACCATATGGTTTCCCTGGGGAGTGAAGGGCTTTGGGGCTGCGAGAATGACCCGGCCCTCCTCGAGGCCGTCACCGCCATCCCCGGCATCGACTACATGACCATCCATATCTGGCCCTACAACTGGAGCTGGGCCCGGGCGGAGAGCCTCCGCGAAGACCTTCCGGCCGCGTTCGCGAAGACGGACGAGTATATCGACCTTCACCTGGAGCTGGCCGCGAAGTACGGACAGCCCGTCGTCGTGGAGGAGTTCGGATTCCCGCGGGACGGCTTCTCGCCGGACCGTTCCGCCACCACCGAGTGCCGTGACGCCTATTACCGTCATGTCTTCGGGAAGGTGGGCCATGGCCTCGCCGGTGCCAATTTCTGGGGCTGGAGCGGGTTTGCACAGCCCGCCCACACCCAGTGGGAGCATGGCGACGACTATACCGGCGACCCGGCCCAGGAGGCCCAGGGCCTGAACGGCGTCTATGCCGGCGACACGACTGTCGAAATCATTCAACAATCCATAACAACCATTCATCAACCAAATCAACAGTAGCATGAGAAACAAGCTGTTAACCTTCATGCTTGCGCTCCTTGCGACCGCGGGTGCCCTGTTCGCGCAGAACAGGGTCACCGGTACCGTCACCGACGATATCGGACCGGTCATCGGCGCCAGCGTGATGGAGAAAGGCACCCAGAACGGTGCCGTCACAGACCTGGATGGAAACTACGTGATCACGGTGAAGCCCGGTGCGACGCTCGTGTTCTCTTCCATCGGCTATGCAACGCAGGAGATCGCCGTGGGCAGCCAGTCCACGGTCAACGTCCTCCTGAAAGAAGACACCGAATTCCTCGACGAGGTCGTCGTCGTGGGTTACGGTACCATGAAAAGGAGCGACCTTTCCGGTGCCTCCGTCTCCATGAAGGAGGAGGACCTGAAGGGCTCCATCATCACCAACCTGGACCAGTCCCTGCAGGGTCGCGCCGCCGGTGTCTCCGCGGTGCAGACCTCCGGCGCTCCGGGTTCCTCGTCCTCCATCCGCGTCCGTGGCCAGGCCACGGTGAACTCCAATGCGGAACCGCTGTACGTCATCGACGGTGTCATCGTCCAGGGCGGCGGCAATTCCGGTGGGGACTTCGGTCTGGGAGGTCTCGGCAACGGTAAGGTTTCCACCATTTCCCCGCTTGCGACCATCAACCCGGCCGATATCCTCTCGATGGAAATCCTCAAGGATGCTTCCGCGACGGCCATTTACGGCGCCCAGGGCGCCAACGGCGTCGTCCTCATCACCACCAAGCACGGCAAGGCCGGAGAGGCGAAGTTCTCCTATGACGGCATGTTCGCCGTCTCCCGCCAGATGAGCCGCATCGACATGATGAACCTTCGCCAGTTCGCCGAGTACTACAATGACATGGTGGATATGGGCCTCGTGCAGCACAATGGCTGGTATGCCGATCCTTCCGTCCTCGGAAAGGGAACCAACTGGCAGGACGAGGTGTTCCGTACCGCGCTCCAGCACCAGCATCAGATCAGTGCCCAGGGCGGTACGGACAAGGTCCAGTACTATGTGTCCGGCTCCTTCATGAACCAGGAGGGTACGATCATCGGTTCCAATTTCGACCGTCTTTCCTTCCGTACGAACCTGGACGCCCAGCTCAAGAGCTGGTTCAAGCTCGGCCTGAACGCCACCTACGCCGTCACCAACGACAACCTGAAGCTGGCCGACGGTAACGAGGGTGTCATCTTCTATTCCCTCTCCACCAATCCGGACATCCCTGTCTACGACCTGGACGGCAATTATTCCACGACGGTCCGTGAGGGTTATACCTCCGCCAACCCGGTGGCGCTCGCGATGCTCGACGAGAACCTGCTGAAGCGTCAGAAGCTCACCGGCAACGTGTATGCCGAACTGACGCCCATCAAGCATGTCGTGTATCGGAGCGAGGTCGGTTTCGACGTTTCCAATTCCACGGCGGACACCTACAAGCCGATGGTGAACCTGGGCGGCTGGCAGCGCGGTACGAACTCCATGAGCGAGCAGCGGAATGCCAGTGTCTATTGGTCCATCAAGAATTATCTGACCTATTCCAACACATTCGGCAAGCACAGCGTCAGCGCGATGGCGGGCCAGGAAGCCTGGGAATCCCGGTGGAACTATCTGAGTGTCACGACTTCGGGTCTTCCTTCGGACGAGATCCACAATATCAAGCTCGCTCCGGCCGAGAATGCCTCCCCGGGTTCCGGCTTCGGTTCCTCCGCGATGGCCTCTTTCTTCACCCGTGAGACCTATAACTACGACGACCGTTATCTGGCGACCTATACCTTCCGGTATGACGGTTCCTCCAACTTCGGCCCCGATAACCGCTGGGCTCCGTTCCATTCCTTCGCGGTCTCCTGGCGTTTCACCAACGAAGCCTTCCTGAAGGATTTCACCCGTACCATCGGCCTGGACAACGGCAAGATCCGTCTCGGCTGGGGACAGACCGGTAACGCCAACATCGGCGGCGGCGCCTGGGAATCCGGCATGAGCAAGATGCCCACCGGCCTGGGAGACAGCCAGCGTCCGGCCAATATCTCCAATACCGGCGTCCACTGGGAGAAGCAGGTGCAGACCAATGTCGGTTTCGACCTCAACTTCCTCAAGAACCGCATCAACCTGACGGTGGACCTCTATCGGAAGGTCTCCTCCGACATGCTGATGTCCCTGACCCTCCCGTCCTACATGGGTACCCAGGGCAACGGTTCCTCCGCCCTGGCCGCCCCGAAGGGTAATTTCGGCACCATCGAGAACAAGGGCCTGGAAATCACCCTGGACACGCACCCGATCGACCGGAAGAACTTCGGTTGGGACAGCAACTTCCAGATCTCCTTCAACCGGAACAAGCTCGTCGCCCTGGACGGCTCCGCCAACGCGCAGCTGGTCGGTTACGGCCAGTGGAGCGACATCGTGTCCGTGACCGAGATCGGCGAGTCCCTGTACAACTTCTACGGCTACAAGGTCGTGGGCGTGTATGAATCCCTGGAGGACATCCAGAATTCCCCGCGTCCGGAGAAGTATCCCGAAGACGGTGTCAGCTTCGACCGCGCCAACACGGTGTGGGTGGGCGACCTCAAGTTCGAAGACGTGAACAAGGACGGCGTCATCAATGAACTGGACCGTACCAACATCGGTTCTCCGCTCCCCAAGTTCACCTTCGGCTGGACCAACTCCTTCCGGTACAAGAACCTGGACCTCTCCATCTTCCTGAACGGCTCCTACGGAAACAAAGTGCTCAACTACAACATGATGGGACAGGGCTACAACGGCCTCGTCCACATGAACAGCACCTGGACCAACCAGCATGTCAGCATCATCGACCGTGCGAAGCTGGTCGTCATCGACCCGGAAAAGGTGTATGAGGACGGGTCTTCCTGGCAGACGGACATCACCAACGTCCGGGTGGCCAATTCCGGTACCAAGACGCCGCGTCCGTCCATCCAGGACCCGAACGACAACGACCGCCTGAGCACCCGCTACATCGAGGACGGCAGTTATCTCCGCATCAAGAACATCACGCTCGGATATACCTTCCCGAAGACGGTGCTCCAGAAAGTGAAGATCGACAACGTCCGCGTGTACATGAACATCCAGAACCTTTATACGTTCACCAAGTACACGGGCTACGATCCGGAAGTCGGTGCCTCGACGCAGGACTCTTCCGGCCTGACCTTCGGCGTGGATAACGGTCGTTATCCTTCTCCGATGACCTGTTCCTTCGGCCTCAATATCACTTTCTAAAGATGGAGGACAAGACTATGATGAAAAATACGCTGAAATATTTCGCCCTCGCCGCCGTGCTTGTCGCCGGAGCTTCCTCCTGCGAGAAGTTCCTGAACCGTCCTTCCGAAGACAGCTTCACCACGGCCCAGTTCTACCAGAATGACGCGCAGATCGAGCAGGGCATCAATTACCTGTACAATTCGCCCTGGTACGATGTGATCCGCTTCTTCATCTACGGATCCGAGACGATGTGCGGAAACGTCTATCAGGGACAGAATGCCTATTCCACCCTGACCGTGAACGGCACCGACCAGGACCTCAAGAACATGGCCTATTCCCTCTGGGCGGTCAACGCGCAGTGCAATACGGTCATCCACAATATCCAGAGCGCCACCGGATCGGCTTCCGAGGCCGTCAAGAACCGCTGCATCGGCGAGGTCCTGGCCTGGAAGGCGATGACCTATTTCTTCCTGGTGCGTACCTTCGGTGACGTCCCGATCATCCATGACAACACCGAGATCATCAAGGAAGCCACCTACAACGAGGTGTACAAGGTCCAGAAGGCCGATGTCTATGACTACATCATCCTGACCCTGGAGAAGGCGATGGAGCTCCTTCCGAAGAATGCCTACATCAACCAGAAGGACCGGATCGATTACTATGCCGCCGAAGCCCTTCTCGCGAAGGTCTATCTGACCAAGGCCGGTGTCACCGGTTCCCTGAACCAGGACGACCTGGCTGCAGCGGCCCGCTATGCGAAGGATGTCATCGACAATTCCGGCCGTACCCTGACCCCGAAGTACTCCGACATCTTCCGGATGAAGCCCGAGCAGTACCAGCAGACCGGTGAGGAACTCTTCACCTGGCACTGGCAGGCTTCCGAAAAGGTGTGGACGTCCCAGAACTCCATCCAGTGCGACGTGGGACTCGTCGGCTTCTCCGAGACCGGCAGCCTCTGGGGTGACTGGAAAGGCCCCAGCATCGACCTGCAGGAAGCATTCGGCGTGACGGCGGTCGGCGACCCGTCCCAGCGCGTGGATACCGATGACCGCCGCCAGGCGACCATCATGCTCTTCGGCGACCAGTTCGACTATTTCTGGACCGACAAGGGCGGTTTCGACTTCTACCGCTTCTTCTATGACGAGACCTACTGCCCGAGCGGACTGGAGTCCAATGCCTCCAACAAGACCTTCGGCTGTGCGACCGGTGCCAACTATGTGAAGCACCTGTATGGCGACGTCTATGACCACAAGACGGCGTACAATGTGGAACCGGAAGGCATGTACAACGCCCTCCCGACCCATATCCTCCGCCTGGGCGACATCTATCTCGTCTATGCCGAGGCCGCTTTCCTGACCGGCAATACCGCCGACGCCCTCACCTATGTGAACAAGATCCGCGAGCGTGCCCATGCGAAGCCCCTCACGTCCGTCACCTATGAGGACATCTGGAAGGAGCGCCGCCTGGAACTCGCCCTCGAAGGCGACCGCTGGTACGACTACGTCCGCCGTTCCTACTACGACGTGGACGCCTGCATCGCCGACCTGAAGGCACAGCACCGTTCCACCTGGAAGGGTGACGGCACGAATTACGATACCGTGTGCAAGAATTACGTGACGGATGCCCAGGGCAACTATGTCGGCCCCGGTGCGCGTCCCTGGGAAGGGAACCTCATTACTTACAACCCCACCGAGGAACTTACCAACGTGGTTCCCTCCATGTTCACGATCCCGTTCCCGACCGAGGATGTCGTGATGAACCCGAATGTGGGTTCCACTGCCGAAGCCATCCACGTGGATGTCCGTGAGACCTACTCCTATGACTTTTAATCTGTGATCCGATGAAAGCAACTATCAAATATACAGGCTTCATCCTGGGTGCCATCCTCGCAGTCTCCTGTGCCAATCTGGATTATCCGGACCGTTTCAAGGAGACGACCGGCATTCCGACGGTCCATTTCGTCCGCTATGCCGACCGGGACATCGCCATCACCCAGGCCAACATGGAAGAGCTCGTGTGCTTCGTAGGTGAGAACCTCACCAGCGTCCACGACATCTACTTCAATGACCAGGCCGCCGTCCTGAACTCGAGCTACATGACTCCGCACACCTTGATCGTCGCGGTGCCCAAGAACATGCCCGTGGAGCAGACGGACAAGGTCTATCTCATTACGCGCGACAGTTCCGTCGTGGCATACGACTTCAAGGTCCTCCCTCCGGCACCGAAGATTACCGGCATGTCCAACGAATGGGCGGCCGCCGGATCGGAGGTGACCATCACCGGTTCCTACCTGTTCCCGCCGATCTCCGTCGAATTCCCGGGCGTCGATCCCGTCGAGGTCACTTCCGGTGACGGTACGGCGCTCTCGCTCAAGGTCCCTGCCGGAGCACAGCCCGGCAAGATCAAGGTGAGCAATGATTCCGGTACCGCGCAGTCCGTGTTCATGTACAAGGACAGCCGGGGCATGCTCTTCGATTTCGACGGCATGACCGGCCTGGACAACCACGGATGGAACGGCCACAATTCCCAGGATGATGACGGCACCGGCATCGCCGGCCGCTTCTTCCAGTTCGGCGACGGAGCCACCACCCTGGACGGCGGTTGGGAGGAGGCCCACTTCTCCTTCGTGTACTGGCCGGGTTCCTGGAATACGCCGGAAAACTATCAGGATGGTGCCTTGGGCGCCCGCCTGACGGACTTCGCCGACTTCTCCGACTGGCAGAACATGGGCCTGAAGTTCGAGATTTTCGTCCCGAGCTCCAACCCCTGGACCAACACCCCGATGCAGATCTGCTTCGCCGGCGTGAACTTCGTGACCTTCGGCAACGGCGGTATCGAGGATATCGACGGCAATATCGTCGCCGGTGCGAACAACACCTATATGTCCGGCAACGACGCTCCGCGTGCGTTCTACACTCCTTGGAAGGCCACCGGTTCGTTCGATACGGGCGACCAGTGGATGACGGTGACGATTCCTTTCACCGAGTTCAACCTCGGTTGGAACGCTCTGCCTGCCGGTACGAACCTCAATGCCTCCAGCTTCACCAGTATGTGGATGTTCATCACCGACGGCGGCATGGAGCCTAGTGGCGCCACCTGCACGCCGATCATCAAGATCGACAACATCCGTGCTGTCCCCGTTAAATAATGATAGGAGATTGAGAATATGAAAAACATACTGAAATATGCTTCTCTTGCGGCTCTTTGCCTTGCGGCGGTGTCCCTGACCGGCTGCAAGCACGAAGAGCTGGATACCGACCAGTTCGCCGGGAACGTGGCCCTCAGCGCTGTCGCACCGAATCCGGTCATGCGCGGCGGTGTCCTCCGCATCCTGGGCGCCAACCTGGAGAATGTCAGCGAAGTCCGTTTCGCCGGCGGCATTACCGTGACCGACTTCGAAGTCACGAAGTCCGGCACTCCCGGCGAATTGCGGGTCATGGTTCCGCTCGAAGGCCCCGAGGTGGGCAAGGTGGCCATCGTCACCAAGGACGGAACCGTCCTGGAATCCTTCTCCGACCTGGAATACACCGAGCCCATCGAACTGGACTCCTTCTCTCCGGCGGAGGTCCTTTCGGGCGATGTCGTCACGGTCAAGGGTGAATACCTGAACAACGTGCAGGAAGTGATCCTGGGTGGCGTGTACATCACTGAATTCCTGAGCAAGGACCGTCACGAACTGAAGTTCACCGTTCCTTCCGACGCCGTCACCGGCTATGTGATTGTGGGCGACGTGAACGAGATCGCCGACCCGAACACGATTCCGAACCAGATCTATTCCGAGAAGGAACTTGTCGTGGGCGACCCGACCGTGAATGAGGCGGCAAAAGCCACTTACAAGCGCGGAGACGTCATCACCGTCACCGGTTCCCACCTGGACATGATCCGGAAGGTGGACCTTGTCGGTGCCGCGGACGTGGATTTCACCGTGGCGGAAGACGGCAAGAGCCTGACCCTCACCCTTCCGGCCAGTGCCACCGACGGTGGAATCACCCTGACTTCCTATGCCGGAAAGACCTTCACGGCCGGTGAGATCGAGACCGTGACGGTGGCCGACCTGGACATCGTCAGCCTGGCCGAGGACGGCCGTTACAAGGCCGGATCCGAAGTGCGGATCACCGGTTCCGACCTGGACCTCGTGAGCCAGGTGGACTTCACGGGCACGGGCGCCTATTCCTGGCGTTACACCGACGGCGCGATCATCGCCACGATCCCTGCCGAAGCCAAGGACGGTGCGGTCACCGTTTCCCTTGGCTCCGGCAAGCAGGCCTGGACGCCTGAAATCGAAGTGGTGAAGCCGGTCGTCACGGCTTGCGACAGCCCCGACGGCGTGGCCGGCGAGACCGTCGTCAAGATCACCGGCGACGACCTGGACCTCGTGACCTCCGTGACCATCGGCGACGACTTCAATGGTCTGATTCCCTGCGAATTCCTGTTAGTTCCTGCCGAGGATGGCAGTGTGCTCCTGGAGGTCACCCTTCCGCGCAATGCCTATACGGGTCCTGTCACCGTGTCATCCGCAGCCGGTTATACGTCTGCGACGGATGAGATCGTCGTCACTTATGACGAGCCGGTGTCCATCGTTTTCGACGAGCCTTCCTATGCGCTGGGCAAGAAGATCACGATCCATGGTGAGAACCTCCTGAAGATCGAATCCATCCAGATCAAGGGAAAGAAGGTCATGGACTATCAGCTCCATGCCGATGACGCCATGTCCTTCTCCCTGCCGGAAGAGATTGTGAGTCCGGGTGCCTATCGCCTGTCCCTTGTGCTGGTGGACGGTACGGAACTCACATGGGCGGTTCCTTTCGAGGTGACGGCACCCTTCACGGAAATCACCATCTGGGAAGGCAGCCAGATCATCAATGGATGGAGCGGAGTCACTTTTGGTGACAACCGTTTCGTCTGGGCCGAGAACGGTATCCGCGAAGGCGATGTCGTCAAGATCTATTTCACCGCTCCGGAAGAGGGATGGTGGGATCTCCAGCTTTGCAACGGTCACTGGGGCGGTCTCTCCATCGATGAACTGGACGGCGGCAACGAGGTCAAGCAGGGAGCATTCCCCGGCGGAACCCAGACGTTCTCCTTCAATGTTACGGCCGGCATCCTGGCTTCCCTGACGGAAGACGCGGGCTGGGGCGGCGCTTTCATCATCAACGGCGACGGAAATGTGGAAGTGACCAAGATCTCCCTCATCCAGTATGGCGCGACGGAAACGACGGTCTTCGAAGGACCGGTTTCCCTGACCTGGGGTGATGACGGGCGTTTCGGCCTGGCCATGTCCTTCTTCGATGCCGCCACTGCCGACTCCAAACTCATCATCTACTTCCATCAGACGGATAATTGGGGCCAGGTCCAGTTCAATGACGGCTGGTGGGGCAATGGTGACATTGTATTTCCCGAACTCGGTGGCGCATACCTGAATACGGACAATGTCGGGGGAAAGGATGTCGAGAAGATCGAACTGACCCTGACGGCGAGTCTCCTGGAGATCATCCGGTCCAGGGCCGGAGATTATTTCGGCGTGAATACCGCATACCAGGGTGACGGCCGTGTAGGCATGGTCATCCAGGGCTCTGACTGGGTCATTGACAAGATCACCATCCAGTAGTTTTTCAATCCGGAGGGGGCTGACCCTCCCTCCGGGTTCCACTGAACACTTGATTATGAAATACGCAAGGTTTTTCATCCTGGCCATGTCCATCCTGGCCCTTTGGGCCTGCAAGAAGGATCCGGTGACACCGGATCCGGTGGACAATGCCCCGAAGGACATCACCCTGGATGCCGCTTCCTTCGACGTGCCGCAGAAAGGGCAGTCCCTGACCCTGACGGTCACGGCGCCTTCCCGCCCGAAAGTGACCGGCCTTCCGGACTGGATCGCCTTGACGGACGGGACTTACAAGGACTACAAGATCACCATCGGTCTCCAGGTGGCGGAAAATACGGACTATGCGGAGCGGTCGGCTACCCTGACCGTCACGTCCGGCACCCTTTCCAAGACGGTTTCCGTGAAACAGGCTGCGGCGGAAAGGCCGACGCCTCCGGAGCCCGCCACCGTCGACGCCGACCTGACCAATGCCCAGGCCAGTGCTTCCGCCCGCAAGGTCTATGAGTTCCTGCGGAAACAGGCCGGCCAGAAAATCCTGAGCGGCGTGCAGTCCGGCGGGACGGCCAACAACAATGACCGGATCAATGAGATCTTCCAGAAGACCGGAAAGCATCCGGCCCTGGCCGGCTATGACTACATCTTCCTCCAGTATTCTCCGACCCCGGCCGGGTGGAGCTGGGTAGTGAATTACGGCGACATTTCCGCTGCGAAGGAGCAGTGGAAGAACAACGGCCTGGTGTCCTTCATGTGGCACTGGAATGTACCGAATTCGGAGGCGGACTGGACGAAGGGTAAGGCCGGGAATTTCGATGGCTACAACTTCTACTGCGACAAGACCTCCTTCAGCATTGTCCGGGCTCTGCAGGAAGGAACCTGGGAGAACCAATTCATCCTCCAGGACATCGAGAAAGTGGCCGGTTACCTGAAACTCCTCCAGCAGGAAGGGATTCCTGTCCTGTGGCGCCCGCTGCACGAAGCTGCCGGAAACTATACGCTGTACGGTTCCAACGGCGCTTGGTTCTGGTGGGGTCGCGGTGGTGCCGAATCCTGCAAGAAACTCTGGAAACTGCTGAGGGATAAGCTGGAAGGCGAATACGGACTGGACAACCTGATCTGGGTCTGGACCCTGGATGCGACTCCGGGCGCGGAGAAGGACTATGCATCCTGGTATCCGGGAAATGACCAGGTGGACATCGTAGGTGTGGACATCTATGCCGATGATACGGAAGCAAAAGCCCGGCAGCACCAGGCGGCGGTTAATCTCTCCGGCGGCCATAAACTGGTGACGGTGAGCGAATGCGGAAACATTCCCGACCCCGCCAAATGCCTGGCGGCCGGGGAGACTTGGAACTGGTTCCTGGTTTGGGATCTGGAAAGTTACAAACTGAATACGGACGCCTATTGGAAGAGCCTGATGTCTTCCAGCCGCGTCCTGACCCGTGAACAAATGCCATCCCTGAAATGATGAAAAGATACCTGACCCTCCTGGCCGCGGTGCTGGCGGCCGCTTCCTGTGGCGAAAACGATCCCGTGGATCCGACGCCCACCCCTTCCGCACCTACGTCCATCACGCTGAGCAAGAGCTCCTTCGAGATTGCCCAGGCCGGAGAGACGGTGTCCCTGGATATCACCGCTCCGGCCCGTCCGCAGGTGACGGGCATGCCGTCCTGGATGACGTACAGGGACGGAACCTACAAGGACTATAAAATGACGGTGAGTTTCGTTGTCACCGCCAATGACACGTACGAGAGTCGTACGGCCTCGCTCTCCGTCGCGGCGGCCGGAGCCTCCGCCCAGACCGTGACGTTTACCCAGGCCGGCAAGGAATATACGCCCACGCCGCCGGATCCGTCTCCGACGGACAACGAAGCCTGGAAGATGGCGCAGAGGCTGGGCCTGGGCTGGAACCTGGGCAACCAGTTCGACGGTTATTACAACGGCTCCTGGGCCGGTGACAAGGAAGGTTATCCGGACGAGACCGTCTGGCAGCCGGGCGAAAGCGATGCTGCAAAAGCCCTGAACAAGGCCACCCAGGCGACTTTCGACGGCGTGAAGGCGGCCGGTTTCACCAGCGTCCGCATCCCGGTCTCCTGGCTCAAGACGATCGGCCCGGCACCGGATTACAAGATCGACGAGACCTGGCTGAACCGGGTCTATGAGGTGGCCCGGTTGGCATCCAATGCCGGTCTGAAGGTCATTGTCAATACCCACCATGACGAAAACCACGGCGTCGCCAACGACTATCAGTGGCTGGATATCAAGAATGCCGCGAACAACGCTGCCCTGAACACGCAGATCAAGGCCGAGATCAAGGCCGTCTGGACCCAGATCGCGGAGAAGTTCAAGGACTGTGACGACTGGCTCATCCTGGAGAGTTTCAACGAACTCAACGACGGCGGCTGGGGCTGGAGCGCCGAGTTCCAGGCCAATCCCGCCAAGCAGTGCAACATCCTGAACGAATGGAACCAGGTCTTTGTCGATGCAGTCCGTGCCACCGGCGGCAAGAACGCCACCCGCTGGCTGGGCGTGCCCACCTATGCGGCGAATCCTTCGTTCGAGCAGTATTTCACCATGCCGGAGGACCCGGCGAAGAAGACCATGCTGGCGGTCCATTTCTACGATCCGTCCGAATATACCATCGGCGAGAAGCAGTGGTCCGACTGGGGCCATACCGGCGCGGCCGGGAAGAAGGAATCCTGGGGGGACGAGGACCATGTCCGCAATGTCTTCGGCAACCTGTGCACGAACTATGTGGAAAAGGGAATCCCGGTGTATCTGGGCGAATTCGGCTGTTCCATGCGTGCCCAGTCCGATACCCGGGCCTGGAAGTTTTATCTGTACTACATGGAGTACATCGTCAAGGCCGCGAAAACCTATGGCCTTTCCTGCTATCTCTGGGACAATGGCGCTACCGGAACCGGCAAGGAGCAGCACGGCTACATCAACCATGGTAACGGCGCGTACATCGGCAACAGCAAGGCCGTCATCGACGTGATGAAGAAGGCCTGGTTCACGGAGGCCGAAGGCTATACGCTGGAAACCGTCTATAATTCGGCTCCCAAGTTCTGATTCCATGAAGCGCCTCCTGCTCGTCGTGCCCATCCTGCTGGCGCTGGCCGGCTGCGACAGCGATCCCCTTCGCCGGGAGCCGCTGGTGCCGGTGACACCCCAGGAATCGACGGAGTGGGAAGACGCTGCGACGGCCGTCCGCAACATGGGCGCCGGGTGGAACCTGGGGAATTCGCTGGATGCCAACAGCGGGGACCTGGACAACATGTGGATCGAGGCCTATTCGGACCGGAAGCCCGCGACCTATGAGACGGCGTGGGGGCAGCCCGTCACGACCCGGGCGCTTTTCCATATGTTCA
>JAFUDV010000004.1 GCA_017464245.1 Bacteroidales bacterium
AGCGGTGAGGATCCACCTCTTCCCATTCCGAACAGAGAAGTTAAGCTCACCCGCGCCGATGGTACTGACCCACCAGTTGGGAGAGTAGGTCGCCGCCGTTCTTCGGGAGCCCGATCGTCGAAAGACGGTCGGGCTTCTTCGCTATACCCCCTTCTTCTGATCCTGTGCACCTCCGGAAAGTGATATGGCTGAGAATCAAGCGTTTGCATCTCGAGAGGTGCACCTAGAAGTGCACCTCCCGAAACGTAAGCCACTGATTGACATGCACTTGATCGTTAAGAGGTGCACCACGCTGTCCATCCTCAGCATCGTCCTGAAATGAGGACGAGATGGCAAATACGTTTGTTTGTCCTCAAAGATGGGTAGAATTGAGGATGGGGTCGTAGCAGTCGACAAAAAAACCGACTCACGAGAGGGGAGCCGGTCGGATATATCGAGTATGGTTCAGAACCTGGCCTTGACGTTGTAGTCGTTGCGGGAGGAGGCGGAGCGGGAGACCATCTCACCCAGGAAGCCGGCCAGGAAAAACATGGCGCCGAGGATGACGGCGACAAGGGCCAGGTAAAAGAGGGGCTGGTCCGTGACGGCGCGGAAGCGGACACCCTGGGCCTGGTGGACGAGCTTGGCGACGATGATCCAGACGGCCATCACGAAACCGACGAGGAACATCAGGATGCCGCTTGTGCCGAAGAAATGCATGGGTTTCTTCCCGAACTTGGACAGGAACCACAGGGACATCAGGTCCAGGAAACCGTTCACGAAGCGCTCCAGGCCAAACTTGGACACGCCGTATTTGCGCTTCTGGTGATGGACGGGTTTTTCGCCGATCCTGCCGTAACCGGCATTCTTGGCCAAGTAAGGGATGTAGCGGTGCATTTCGCCGTACACCTCGATGCTTTTCACCACCTCGTTCTTGTAAGCCTTCAGGCCGCAGTTCATGTCGTGAAGCCTGATGCCGGTGACCTTGCGGGCCGTCCAGTTGTACAGTTTCGACGGAAGGTTCTTCGTGAGCTTGTTGTCCTGACGATGCTGTTTCCAGCCGGAGACCACTTCGTAGCCCTCATCGACAATCATGCGGTACAACTCCGGGATCTCGTCGGGGGAGTCCTGCAGGTCCGCGTCCATGGTGATGACGACGTTCCCCTGCGCGGCCGCGAAGCCCTCATACAGGGCGGCGGACTTGCCGTAGTTGCGGCGGAAGGAGATGCCGTGGATGGCGGGATTGCCCTGGGAAAGCCTCACGACCGTGTCCCAGGAGCCGTCGGTGGAACCGTCGTCCACCATGATCACTTCGTAGGAGAATCCGTTCGCCTGCATCACCCGGTCGATCCAGGCGGCAAGCTCGGGAAGGGACTCGGTTTCGTTGTAGAGGGGTACGATGACTGAAATATCCATGTCGGTCTATTGGTTGTCCATGATGCCGTTGCCGTCCCCGTTGTCGCCCCCGTCCTGGAAGTTGTTCTGCATGAAGATGTAACGGGACATGACGGCGGAAAGGAAGCTTCCGTACAGGAAGCAGTAGAGCCACTGGAAGATAAATGTGTACAGGGGAAGCCGGTCCACGACCTGTTCCACGGCCGCCTCGTAGCCCGAGCCCAGCTGGGCGATGACGGAGGAGGACAGTTCGTTCATGACGCTCGCCACGGTGTCCTGCGGCATGTTCATGATCAGGACGGCGTCCACGGAGGCCAGGATGAGGCCGGACAGCAGGCCGATGCGGCGGCCGTAGCGGTAGGTATCGACCATCGTCACGTCCTCGTACTTGTCGCGGAGGTCCAGCATGTACTTCTTCATCAGGAGGATGCAGCCAAAGAACTCCACGGCCCACAGGATGATGGCCGCGGCCTGGACCAGGAAATTGGAGCCGGTGAGGGCGCTGGCTTCCCGGAGACCCAGGCATACCGACGAAAACAGGCCGAACACGAGTCCGGTCTTTCCTGCTTCGTTCCAGAGTGCCTTGTTGTCAATCTTCATGGCTCACAAATATACGCATTTTTCCGGCAAAAGTGGGAATAAACCCGATACTTTTGTGTATCTTTGCAGGATTGCAAGAAATATAAAACTGAAAAGTATGATCAACATCACCTTTCCCGACGGAAGTGTCCGGATCTACGAGTCCGGCGTGACCGGCTATGATGTCGCGATGTCCATCAGTCCCCGCCTGGCGGCCGACGTCCTCGCGGTGTCCGTGAAGAAACCCGGCGAACCCGAGATTTCCAAGGGAACCACCATCGACGTGATGCGTCCCATCACCGAGGACGTGCAGATCCGTCTCCTCAAATGGGAGGACGACGAGGCCAAGAAAGTGTTCTGGCACTCCTCTTCCCACCTGATGGCCGAGGCCCTCGAGGCCCTGTTCCCCGGCGTCAAGTTCGGCATCGGACCGGCCGTCGAGAACGGCTTCTACTACGACGTGGACATGAACGGCCGTCCCCTCACCGACGCGGACTTCAAGGCCATCGAGAACAAGATGCTGGAGTTCGCCCGCCAGAAGCAGGATTTCTGCCGCATCGAGGTCTCCAAGGCCGATGCGATGGCCTACTTCACCGAGAAGGGTGACCAGTACAAGCAGGAGCTCATCTCCGAACTGGAGGACGGTACCATCACCTATTATACCAACGGCCAGTTCACCGACCTGTGCCGCGGCCCGCACCTGCGCAACACCGAGGTCATCAAGGCGGTCAAGGTGCTTTCCCTTGCCGGCGCTTACTGGCGCGGTGACGAGAAGCGCCAGCAGCTCACCCGAATCTATGGCATCACCTTCCCCAAGAAGTCCATGCTGGACGAGTACCTCCAGGTCCTGGAGGAGGCCAAGAAGCGTGACCACCGGAAGATCGGCAAGGAGATGGAACTCTTCACCTTCTCCCAGCGCGTGGGCCCTGGCCTGCCCCTGTGGCTTCCGAAGGGCGCGACCCTGCGCAACACCCTGGAGAATTTCCTGCGGAAGAAGCAGGCCGAATACGGTTACCTCCAGGTCGTCACCCCGCATATCGGCGGCAAGGAACTCTATGTGACCTCCGGCCACTATGCCAAGTACGGCAAGGATTCCTTCCAGCCCATCCATACCCCGCAGGAGGGCGAGGAGTTCATGCTCAAGCCCATGAACTGCCCCCACCACTGCGAAATCTACCGCAGCGCCCCGCACTCCTACAAGGAGCTCCCGCTGCGCTATGCCGAGTTCGGCACCGTGTACCGCTATGAGCAGTCCGGTGAACTGCACGGACTGACCCGCGTCCGCGGATTCACCCAGGACGACGCCCACCTGTTCTGCCGCCA
>JAFUDV010000015.1 GCA_017464245.1 Bacteroidales bacterium
AGGACAAGATCAAGGTCTTCATGCAGGCCGAGGAAGTGAAGAAGGGTATCGGCAAGGGCGGCTGCAACATCAAACTCGCCGGCATGCTCGTCGGACGCGAGATCGAAGTCTGGCGCGAGCTTCCGCAGGACGAGGCCGAAGAGGAGGACGTCCTCCTGTCCGAGTTCACGGACGACATCGACCCGTGGATCATCGAGCGCCTGGAATCCATCGGCTGCGACACCGCGCGCAGCGTCCTCGCCCTGTCCCCGGCCGACATCGCCAGCCGCGCCGACCTCGAGGACGAGACGGTGGAGGAGGTCTTCCGCATCCTCCGGTCCGAGTTCGAGGAATAAGAGTACCGTTGACTTAAAAATATGGGGTTAATATATGGCAGAAATCAGACTGAACAAACTTATCAAGCAATTCAATATCGGGATTGACACGCTCGTGGACTTCCTCAATTCCAAGGGAGCCGGCATCGAGAATGCCAACCCGAACATGAAGGTATCCGACGAATACCTTCCGGAACTCCACAAGAAGTTCGGCAAGGACCTCGAGCTCAAGGAAGCCGCCGAGAAGGTGGACGTGAAGCTCACCGAAATCCTGGACAAGGCCTCCAAGAAGCCGGCCGCCCGGGAAGAGGAGGACGAGTACGAGCCCGAGCGCGTAACCGTGATCAAGAGCAACAACCTGTCCCGGAACGTCGTGGAACCCGAACCGGAACCTGTCCAGGAGCCGGAGCCCGTCGTGGAACCCGAACCGGAGCCCGTCCAGGAGCCGGAACCCGTCGTCGAACCCGAACCGGAGCCTGTCCGGGAACCCGAACCCGTGGCAGAGCCCGAACCGGAACCCGTCGCCCAGGAGCCGGAACCTGTCATCGAACCCGAACCGGAACCCGTCCGGGAACCCGAACCCGTGGCGGAGCCCGAACCGGAGTCTGTCCAGGAGCCGGAACCCGTCGCCGAACCCGAGACCCCCGCAGAGCCCGAGACCGCCGTCCCCGCTGAGGAGACCCCTTCCGCCCCGACCCCAGCGGAAGCTCCCGCCCCGACGGCCGGCACCCAGCTCAAGGTCGTCGGCAAGATCGACCTCACTCAGTTTGACCCCAAGAAGGGCAAGAAGCGCGAGCGCATCAAGGGCGGCGGCTCCCAGAAGGTGGACGTCACCAAGGTGCAGGCCGACAAGAACCCGAAGAAGGGTGACGGCAACAAGCAGCAGGGCGGCAAGAAGCAGGACCAGAACGCGTCCGGAAAGGGCCGCAAGCGCGGGAACGACCGCTTTGCCAAGCCCGTCCTTTCCGAGGCCGAGCAGGAGGAGATGCAGAAGGAAATCCAGAAGCAGGTCAAGGAGACCTACGCCCGGATGAACGAAACGAAGAACAACTTCGGCGCGAAGCACCGCAAGGAGAAGCGCGAGATGGCCGCCATGCGTTCCCAGGAGGAGATGGAGCAGGCGATGGCCGAGAACAAGGTACTGAAAGTCACCGAGTTCGTAACCGTCAACGACCTTGCCACCCTGATGAACAACACGCCGGTCGTGAAGGTCATCGGCGCTTGCATGTCGCTGGGCATGATGGTGTCCATCAACCAGCGCCTGGACGCGGAGACCCTCGTCCTGGTGGCCGAGGAATTCGGCTACAAGGTCGAGTTCGTCACTGCCGAGCTGACCAATGAAATCGAACAGCAGGAGCCCGACAACGAGGAGGACCTCGAGGAGCGTCCGCCGGTGATCACCGTGATGGGTCACGTGGACCACGGCAAGACCTCCCTGCTGGACAACATCCGCAACACGAACGTCATCGCGGGCGAGGCGGGCGGCATCACCCAGCACATCGGCGCGTACAGCGTGAAGCTGGACAGCGGCCGCCGCATCACCTTCCTGGATACCCCGGGCCACGAGGCTTTCACCGCCATGCGTGCCCGCGGCGCCCAGATGACCGACCTCGCCATCATCATCGTCGCCGCCGACGACGCCGTGATGCCCCAGACCAAGGAGGCCATCGCCCATGCGCAGGCCGCCGGCGTCCCGATGGTGTTCGCCATCAACAAGATCGACAAGCCCGGCGCGAATCCCGACACCATCCGCCGCCAGCTTTCCGAGATGAACATCCTCGTGGAAGACTGGGGCGGCAAGTACCAGTGCCAGGAAATCTCCGCCAAGAAGGGCATCAACGTGGACAAGCTCCTGGAGAAGGTCCTCTTCGAGACCGACCTCCTGGAACTCAAGGCCAATCCCAAGAAGCTGGGAAGCGGCGCCGTCATCGAGTCCTCCCTGGACAAGGGCCGTGGCTACCTCGCCACCGTCCTCGTGCAGGACGGCACGATGCGGGTGGGCGACGTAATCATCTCCGGCAGCTACTACGGCCGCGTCAAGGCGATGTTCAACGAGCGCGGACAGAAGGTCAAGGAGGCCGGCCCTTCCACGCCGGTATCCATCCTGGGCCTGAACGGCGCGCCCGCCGCCGGTGAGAAGTTCAACGTGATGAGCGACGAGAAGGAGGCGAAGTCCATCGCCAACCGCCGCGAGCAGCTCCTCCGCATCCAGGGCATCAAGACGCAGAAGCACCTCACCCTGGAGGAGATCGGACGGCGCATCGCCATCGGCAACTTCAAGGAACTCAACGTCATCGTCAAGGGCGACGTGGACGGTTCCGTGGAGGCCCTCTCCGACTCCCTCATCAAGCTTTCCACCGAGGAAGTGCGCGTGAACGTGATCCACAAGGCCGTGGGCGCCATCTCCGAGAGCGACGTCCTGCTGGCCGAAGCCTCCGATGCCGTGATCATCGGCTTCCAGGTCCGTCCTTCCGCCGAAGCCCGCCGGGCCGCCGAGAAGGAAGGCATCGAAATCCGCCTCTACTCCGTCATCTACGACTGCATCAACGAAGTCAAGGAAGGTATCGAGGGCATGCTCGAGCCGGAAAAGAAGGAGGAAGTCACCGCCACCGCCGAGGTCAAGCAGACCTTCAAGATCTCCAAGGTGGGCACCATCGCCGGCTGCCAGGTCAAGGAAGGCAAGCTCACGGCCAAGGCCCAGGTGCGCCTGATCCGCGACGGCATCGTGGTGTACACCGGCGCCCTCGCCTCTCTCCAGCGCGGCAAGGACGACGCCAAGGAAGTGGCCGCCGGCTTCGAGTGCGGCTGCGCCCTGGAGCGCTTCAACGACATCCACATCGGGGACGTCATCGAAGCCTTCACCGTCGTGGAAATCAAGAGAAGCCTGTAAGACAATGAGAATCAGGAATATCGGCCTTTGGGCCATTGTCACGCTCGCTTTGGCGGGCGTGTCCTGTAAACCGGACGAGATCCGCGTGGCGACAGTCGCAGTGCAGGGTGTTTCCCTCCAACCGGCCTCCGCCACCCTCCAGGAGGGCGAAACGTTTCAGCTGGAGGCGACGGTCTCCCCGGCGGACGCTACGGAAAAGGGCGTGGAATGGAGCACGAACAACGACAAGGCCGCCGTCGTGGACGAAAAAGGACTCGTCACGGCGCTGGCTCCCGGGTCTGTGAGCATCACCGTGAAGACCCTTGACGGCGGATACTCCGCCCGCTGCCGGATCACGGTGAAAGGTCCGGAGGATCCGGGGACCGATCCCGGGACGGATCCCGGCACCAACCCGGGGACTGACCCGGGCACGAATCCCACCGCGTATCGCACATGGGAGGACACAGGCGCCAGCCTGCCGGACTACCCCACCTACAACACGGTCAGCGCAGCCTCTGACTTCCCCCGCATCGACATCACCTGGGAGAAGGAAACCCAGCGCCTGGCGGAGGGTGAATACACGTGGGTGGACGGCACCGTCCGTTTCCGCGACCCCAAGGGCATGTACCGGACCTCCGAAGAAAAGGAGTATGAAACGGATTCCCAGGTGCTCCAGATGCGCATCCGCGGCCGCGGGAACACGTCCTACGACGCCGAGGGAGGCATCAAGCACTCCTACAAGATCAAGCTCGCCGAGCATCGGAAGGTGTTCGGGATGAAGGGTGACAAGGACTGGATCCTGCTGGCCGATGTCCAGGACCCGACCCTCCTGCGGAACGCGGTCGCCCTGCGCATCTCCCGGATGGTTTCCATGCCCTGGACGCCCAAGTACCGCGCCGCGGAAGTCTATTTCAACGGCCAGTACGGCGGCTGCTACCTGCTGGTGGAAGCCAAGGAGACGGACCGGGAGAACAAGATTCCCGTCTCCGTGGTGGGGCCCGGGGAGACCGACGGCGGGTATCTGCTGGAAATCGACAACAAGGGCGATTATGACCGGTATTTCCGGACGGAGACCTTCCAGAAGAAGATCAAGTTCAAGGATCCGGATTTCGGGGACCGGAACAATCCGGACAATTCGGCCGACGCCCAGGCCCAGATGAAATATATCACCGACTACGTGAACGACGTGGAGCGCCTCCTCAAGGAGCGTTCCTTCGACCCGGAGACCGGCTACCAGTCCAAGCTGGACCTGTACACCTTCATCGGGAACTACATCGTGCAGGAACTCACGATGAACGTGGACGGCGGCATGCGCCTCTCCACCTACTTCGCCAAGGACAAGGACACCCGGCTGTTCATGCCCATGGTCTGGGACTTCGACCTGGCTCTGGGCAACTGTTCCTACATCGGCAGCGACTTCAACCTGGAGTCCGGCATGGACGGGCCCAAGGGCTGGTTCATCAAGATCCGGGGCGGCTCCTTCGAGAACGGCGACTGGGACGGCTCCTGGAAGAGCTACTACCAGTACCTGTTCGAGGACCCGATCTTCGTCGAGGCCCTCAAGGAGCGCTGGAACCTGGTGAAGCCCCGCCTGGACAAGATTCCCGCCTTCATCGACAAGATGGCGGAATACAACAAGCCGGCGTACGACCACAACGTGTCGGCTGGGAAGAATCCGCGCGCGAAGCGCTCGTATTACTATCCCCCGGACAACTTCACCTCCTGGTCGGAGGCCGTGACCTACATGAAGGATTTCTACAGGGACCGCCTGGCCTGGCTGGACACGGCGATCAACGGATTATAGCAGAAGCAGCAGGGCCAGGAGATACAGCGTGAATCCCTGCGCCCTGATGCGGCGCTTCACCGTGAAATCAGTGAAAGCGTCCACCGGGTCCCGCTGCAGGAGACCGGACAGACCGGAGCCTGAAGGAACATCCTTCGGGCTCCATTTGGATATGACCTCACCGTTGTCGAGGTAGGTCGCTCCCCCGTTCGCCCGGTTCAGGGTGATGAGGGGCTTGTAATCGGCATAGAAGACCTCCAGGTCCTGCGGGATGTCCTCCCCGGGGACGGAGAGGATGAGCGGGTGCAGGCCCTGGGCGACGGACTCGGCCCGCTGCGTCCGGATCCGGTCCCAGTCGGCCCGGGCGGGAGCATAGACGGAGAACACCATCACTTTCCCGAGCACGGCGTCCTCGTCCCGGTAGGTTCCCCCGGCGTCCCGGAAAGAGAGGACGGGCTTGTCGCCGCTCCGGTAAATGCTGCGGGAGAGCGTATCCACGCCCACGAAGGTCCACGTGGAATCCGGCAGGTTGTCCAGCGAAAAGGAGCCCCGCTGGCCGTCCCGCTCATAGATGAAGGTCGGGACCTTGCCGTCCATCTCCTGGTAGTCGTTGTCCAGGGAGGCGAACAGCTCCGCGCCGGGCTTGAACTCGGTATAGTCGATCATGGGCAGGTACCGCGCATTGAACCACAGGGCGAAAACGAGCGACGGAACGGCCAGCCAGAAGGCGACGACCTTCCCCTTCCGGGGCACGCCGAAGTTCTGGAACGGCAGGAAAGCCGAGAGGGCGAGGGAGAGGAGCACGACGTTCTTCAGGAGCGTCTGCCCGTGAGTAAGGTGGATGGCCTCCCCGAAGCAGCCGCAGTCCATCGCGGGATTCGCGATCCAGAGGATGAGGGTGACGGCGGTGAAGAAGACAACCATCACCGAAGCCACGGCGGCCGTCACTTTCCGGTACACCCCGGCGATGAGCGCCGCGCCCGTGATCGCTTCCAGGAGAGACAGGCCCATGCCGGACGCCTTTGAGGCGCCCTGCAGGAATCCCAGGTGGAAGAACTTGAAGTATTCGCTGACAATCAAGCCCGTACCCACCGGGTCCAGCAGCTTGAAAAGGCCGGAGAACAGGAAGGTGAGGCCGATGAGGACGGCGCACAGACGCCGGAGCCGGTGATGTGCTTTTTTCATGCGAGATAAGGATCGACGGCCGCGCGGACCTTGGTGAAGATGTCATCGGGAGGAAGCATGCGGCCTTCGGGGTCGCCGCAGTCGATGCGCAGGAAACGCGGGTCGCGGGCCGCCTCGGAGCGGTACAGGTCGCGGACGGCCTCCTGGAAGCGGATGTCCGCCTCGTGGATGTCCTGCGCGCCATGCAGGTAGCCCCGGTCCGCGCCCTCGCGGTGCGCCGCCAAGCTCTTCTCCACGAAGCCGATGGGGACGTCCAGGAACAGGTTCAGGTCCGGTTCCGGAAGGCCGAAATCGCCATACTCCGTGTCGAAGATCCAGTTGCGGAGACGGATCCGTTCAGGGCCTGGCGGGAGCTTCGCGCACTGGTAGGCGATGTTGGAGTACACGTAGCGGTCCAGAAGGACCACCTTCCCGGCATCCAGGGCGGCCCGCATTTCCGGGACGGCCCGGTGCCGGTCCTCGGCGAACAGGAGCGCCACCAGCTGCGGATGCACGGCCTCGATGCTGCCGAACTCGCCCTTGAGGAAACGGCCGATGAGGTCCCCGTACACAGGGGCTTCGTACCGCGGGAAGTGGATGTATTCCAGCGCCCCGCAGCGCTCCGTCAGGTATTCCTTCAGTTTCTTGACCTGGGTGGACTTCCCCGCCCCGTCCAGGCCCTCCAGCACGATGAGCATGTCTTTGCGTTTTATTCCACAAATATAACTATTTTTGCGTCATGAAAGTGTGTCACGAGAAGAACTCTTATGAAGTTGGCCACTTAAATAGGAGGACTTCGTAACTTTGAAAGAGATGGTGGTAGGTCCACCGCATACGGCGTACAGGCGCAGTTTGCAAACCACTTTGTGCGGCTGGGAG
>JAFUDV010000016.1 GCA_017464245.1 Bacteroidales bacterium
CGCGACTACGATGCCTATGTGGACACCAACATGGACTTCAAGATCGTCAAGATCAACCAGGAGTTCCGCACTGTCGTCGTTTCGCACAAGGCCCTGCTCGAGGCTGAGCAGGAGGCAAAGCGCGCCGAACTCATCTCCAAGCTGGAGAAGGGCCAGGTGCTTGAGGGAACGGTCAAGAACATCACCAACTACGGCGTGTTCGTGGACCTCGGCGGCGTGGACGGTCTCATCCACATCACCGACCTCATCTGGGGCCGCATCTCCCATCCGGAAGAGGTGGTCGCCCTGGACCAGAAGATCAATGTCGTGGTCCTCGACTTCAACGAGGCCCAGAAGCGCATCGCCCTCGGTCTCAAGCAGCTCACCCCGCACCCGTGGGAGAGCCTGTCCCCGGATCTCAAGGTAGGTGACACCGTGAAGGGTAAGGTCGTCGCCATCGCCGACTACGGCGCTTTCGTCGAGGTCGAGCCCGGTGTCGAGGGTCTCGTGCACGTGAGCGAGATGTCCTGGAGCCCGCGCCTGCACAGCGCCCAGGAGTTCCTCAAGTTCGGTGACGAGGTCGAGGCCGTCATCCTCACCCTGGACCGCGAGGCCCGCAAGATGTCCCTCGGTCTGAAGCAGCTCACCCAGAATCCCTGGGAGTCCATCCGCGAGAAGTATCCCGTGGGTTCCACCCACAAGGCCACGGTCCGCAACATCACCAACTTCGGCGTGTTCGCCGAGCTGGAGGACGGTGTCGAGGGTCTGATCCACATCAGCGATCTTTCCTGGAACAAGCTCAAGCACCCCAGCGAGCTCGTCGCCAGCGGTGATGTCATCGACGTCGTCATCCTCGAGTTCGACGAGAACAACCACAAGCTCAGCCTGGGTCACAAGCAGCTCACCCCGAATCCTTGGGACGAGCTCGAGGCCAAGTACCCGGTGGGCACCGTCGTGGACGCCACCGTCGCCGCCGCCGGCGACAAGGGCTACACCCTCAAGTTCGAGGACGGCACCGAGGCCGCTGCCTTCAATCGCGAGATGGTGAAGGAAGACGGCAAGCAGGCCGTCGTCGGCGAGACCCTCCCCGTGAAGGTCGTCGAGCTGCGCCGCAGCACCCGCACCGTGCGTGTGTCCCACCTCCGCACCTACCAGGAGGCCCGCGTCGCCCGTGAGACCGCCGAGGCTGACAACACCAAGAAGGCCATCAAGAAGGTGAACAGCACCGTCGAGAAGACCACCCTCGGTGACATCTCCGCCCTCGCCGCCCTTAAGGACAAGCTCGAGAAGGGTGAGTAATCCTCAGAACAACTTTACGGTCACCATGCTCGGCACCGCCTCGGCGATGCCCGTGGAGAGCCGGAACCAAAGCGCCCAGGCACTGCAAGTGCATGGGCGCTTGTTCCTTGTGGACGCAGGCGAAGGCGTTCAGGGACAGATGGTAAGGTACCATGTGCCCATGATGAGGCTGGAGGCGGTGTTCATCTCGCATGTCCATGGCGACCATGTCTTCGGCCTGTTCGGCCTCCTGTCCACTTTCGGGATGGGAGGCCGGATGGTGCCTCTCCACATTTACGGGCCCGGCAATCTGCGCCCGTTCATCCACTTTTTCCTCTCCTACAACGAGTGGCTGCCCTTCGAGATCGTCTTCCATCCCGTGAACACCCGGTTCCCGGAAGTGATCTTCGAGACCAAGTCCGTGGAGGTGACGGCATTCCCGCTCCTGCACGGCATCGAGACGTACGGTTATATCTTCAGGGAGAAGGAACCCCAGTGGAACGTCCGGAAAGAGTGCATCGCGGAGTACGGGCTCACCCTGACCGAGATCGGCACCCTCAAGCGGGGCGAGGACGTCGTCCGCTCCGACGGAAGCGTCATCCCCCTTTCGGAGGCGGCCTACAAGCCGTATTCTCCCCGAAGCTACGCCTATGTTTCCGATACGGCCGTTTTTCCCGGCGAGGCCGAGGTCCTGAAGGGTGTGACAGTTCTCTATCATGAGGCGACTTTCCTCCAGGAGCACGAGGACAAGGCGGCCGCCCGCTTCCACTCCACGACGCACCAGGCGGCCCGGGTGGCCCTGGACGCCGGTGTTTCGCGGCTCCTCATCGGCCATTATTCTTCCCGCAACCTGGACCAGACCCTGTACGAGGCCGAGTGCCGCACCGTTTTCCCCGAGACATACGCCGCATCGGACGGCGACGTGTACGAAATCTGAAAATTAATCCTTATCTTTGACTTGTTGAAGTCAAAGACATGAAGAAGGTTTTCATCGTACTCGCCCTTTCCCTGGGGCTGGCGGCTTCCGCACAGCGGGAGGGACAGTCTCCCCAGGAACGTTATATTTCCCGGTATGCCGGTATCGCGGTCAACGAGATGTACCGCTCCGGCGTCCCCGCCAGCATCACCCTGGCCCAGGGCATCATCGAATCGTCCTCGGGCGCTTCCAAGCTCGCCGCCGAGGGCAACAACCATTTCGGCATCAAGTGCCACAACAGCTGGAACGGCCGCACCATGCGGGCCGACGACGACCGTCGGAACGAGTGTTTCCGGGTCTATGATTCCGCGGAGGAGAGCTTCCGGGACCACTCCGATTTCCTGCGTTACCGTGACCGGTACAAGTTCCTTTTCGATTTCCAGACGGTGGACTACAAGTCATGGGCCTACGGTCTCAAACAGGCCGGCTATGCCACCGACCCTTCCTATGCCGCCAAACTCATCAAGTGCGTGGAGGACTACGGTCTGTCCCGCTATGACCGGATGACGCTGGAACAGGTGCTGGCTGAGGCAGGCCAGGAAGCGGAGCGTCCGGCTGAGGCGGTTGCCCTGGAGGAAATCCCGGATTCTCCCCTCAAGATCGAGGCCGGCGGACTGTACACCGGTTCGGCCGGCGAGGAGTACCGGTTCTCCCTGTCCCGCACCCTATATTCCCGCAACGGCGTTCCTTTCGTGTTTGCCGTGGAAGGGGAGTCCTATGCCTCCCTTGCGAAGCGTTACCATCTCCTGGAACGCGAGATCCTGAAATACAACGACGTTTCCAAGGGCGCGGAACTCCATGCCGGGGACGTGGTCTATCTGGAACCCAAGAAAACGAAGGCGGCTGCCGGTCTGGACAAGTTCATCGTGGGCGAGGATCCCGAGTCCTTCCATGCCATCTGCCAGCGCTTTGCCGTCCGGGAGAAGTCTGTCCGCAAACTCAACGGACTCCCGTCCAACTATGAGCCGCGCGAAGGCGACGAACTCCTCCTCCGTCCCGAATCCAAACTCCGGAAGCTATGGAAAAAGCGGTAGGGAAGCGGAGAGGATGGCTGTGGGCCCTGGCGGCCGTCGTCCTCGTGGCGGGCCTTGTCGCAGGCATCCGCCTGTATCACGCGTTCTATGACCGGAAAGCGCCCAATTTCTCCGGTACCTACGAGTTCTACGTCCGCCCGGGAATGGAACCTTCGGCCGTGGTGGACACCCTCCTCTCCAGCGGCGTCGTCCTGAATGAAAAGAGCCTGCACCGCACCCTGGGTCCGCTCCGGTCCATGAAGGTGGGCCACTATACGGTGGACCGGAAATCCTCCAGCAAATACGTGGCGCGGATGCTCTCGAACGGCTGGCAGACGCCGGTGAACCTGACGCTCTCCGGCACTATCCGGACGCCGGAAGTCCTGGCGAGAAAGATCGGCAACCAGATGCTGGCGGACAGTGCGGCTGTCGCGGATTTCGCCCGTTCGGCGGATTCCCTGTCCCGGTACGGCGTTCCGCCGGCCCTGCTGTTCACCATCGTCATCCCGGATACCTACCAGATGATGTGGACTTCCTCCGTCCGTGAAATCTTCGACCGCTTCAAGAAGGAGGCCGATGCCTTCTGGACCGATGAAAGATTGAAACTAGCGCAGGCTCAGGGACTTACGCCCGTTGGCGTTTCCACCCTTGCCTCCATCGTGGACGGCGAGACCCAGTACCTGCCCGAGCAGCCTGCAGTAGCCGGGGTCTATCTGAACCGGCTCCGTCTCGGGATGCCCCTCCAGGCCGATCCCACCGTGGCCTACTGTTACGGCTACACCCTGAACCGCATCCTGACGCGGCATCTGGATATCGACTCGCCCTACAATACCTACCGGTACGCCGGGCTCCCTCCGGGACCGATCTCCTGCCCGCCCAAGAGCTGCCTGGAGGCCGTCCTTCACGCAAAGAACCACAGTTACCTGTATTTCTGCGCCGACCCTTCCTTCAACGGAACCCACCGCTTTGCGGCGACTTACAGCGAGCATCTGGACAATGCCCGCGCTTTCCAGCGGGCGCTGGATGCACGGACGAAACGTTAGCCCCCTCCTATGGACGAAGGACTGTTCACCAACTATTCGCCGGAAGGCCGGGAAGTGATCCGCAAGGCCTATGACCTGGCGGAAAAGGCCCTTGCGGGCAAGACGCGCTCGGACGGAAAGCCCTTCATGGGCCATCCGCTCGCCGTCGCGCAGATCGTCTCCGACGAGATCGGCCTCCCGCCCGAATGCGTGGCAGCGGTCTTCCTGCATGAGGCGTGCAGCAACGGGGAGGGGAATCTGGACATCCGCTCCCTGAAGCTGGACGAGAGTGTCTATACGATGGTGGACGGGCTGAACAAGATCTCCACGATCAAGCCCAAGGACACCCGGCTGGAGGCGGAGAATTACAAGAAGCTCATCATCCAGTACTCCACGGATCCCCGCGTGACCGTCCTCAAACTGGCTGACCGGCTGGAAGTCATGCGCTCCCTGTCCATTTTCCCGAAGTCCTCCCGGGAACGGAAAGTCCTGGAGACGCTCATGCTCTATATCCCGCTGGCGCACCAGCTGGGCCTGTACAACATGAAGCGGGAGATGGAGGACATCTACCTGAGCTATGCGGAGCCGGAACAGTACCGGCTGATCACCAACAAGCTCAAGGCCACCGAAAAGGACCGGGAGAAGCTGATGGCGGAGTTCATCGAACCGCTCAAGGTCAAGTTGTCCGAGGCCGGCATCCGGTACAAACTGAAGATCCGCACCAAGGCGGCCTATTCCATCTGGTGCAAGATGGTCAAGCAGAAGGTTCCTTTCGAGGGCGTTTTCGACGTCTTCGCCATCCGTTTCATCATCGACTGTCCGGAGGACATCAAGCTGGAACGGGAACTGTGCTGGAAGGTGTTCTCCTTCGTTACGGAGGAATATGAGCAGGATACCAAGCGGCTCCGTGACTGGGTGACCAACCCCAAGACCAACGGCTACGAGTCCCTGCATATCACTGTCAAGAACAAGGAGGGTGCCTACGTGGAGGTCCAGATCCGCACGCGGCGGATGGATGACATCGCCGAGAACGGCTTTGCCTCCCATTGGTCCTACAAGGGTATCAAGCGGGAGGAAACGATGGACAAGTGGCTCACTGCCGTGCGCTACGCCCTGGAGCATCCGGATACGGACAGCCCCGAGGAACTGCCGCAGCCGCCGTCCAAGGATATCTTCGTGTTCACGCCCACCGGGGAACTCCGGATCCTCCCGGCCGGGGCCACCGTCCTGGATTTCGCCTTCAGCATCCATACGGGTATCGGCCAGCACTGCGTGGGCGGCAAGGTCCACGGGAAGCCGGTCCCCATCAAGGAAGCGCTCCATACGGGCGACGTGGTGGAGATCCTGACGGCGAAGAACCAGCGTCCGGCGCCCGACTGGATCGGGTGGGTGGTGACGACCAAGGCCCGCCAGAAGATCAAGCAGGCCCTCAGCGAAGGGGAGCAGAAACTCGCCTCCGCCGGCCGGGAACTGCTGGAGCGCCGGCTCCGGAACTGGAAACTGACCTTCCCCGACGAGATGCTCACGGAGATGATGAAGAAGCGCCGGATATCCAGCGTCAATGCTTTCTTCGCCGCCGTGGGGGATGGCTCCATCGATGTCAATGAGATCAAGGAATACATCCTGACCGAGGAGCAACGTCACCAGGAGGCCATGGAAGCCGCGCAGGCCCAGGAGCAGGCGAAGACACACCGCCTGGAAACCGCGTCCAAGGACGATATCCTGGTCCTCAACGCCAAGGATCTCAAAGGCCTGGACTATCGGATGGCCCGCTGCTGCAATCCTGTCTTCGGGGATGATGTGTTCGGATTCGTCACGCGGGAGAGCGGCATCAA
Source organism: Bacteroidales bacterium (assembly GCA_017464245.1). GTDB lineage: Bacteria > Bacteroidota > Bacteroidia > Bacteroidales > UBA932 > Cryptobacteroides. The sequence goes on from JAFUDV010000016.1 coordinate 6,104, forward strand.
GATCCACCGCATTACCTGTCCCAACGCCGCCCGTCTCATCGAAACCTATCCGTACCGGATCCAGAAGGTCCGTTGGGCCGATTCGCCTTCCAGCGGTTCCTTCCAGGTGACCCTGAAGATCACCGCCGACCAGGAAAGCGAGGCGCTGAACAAGATCATGGAGGTCGTAGGTACTTTCAAGGCCTCCATCCGTACGTTCAACGTGCAGGAGAACCAGCGGCAGGGGACTTATGACATCGTCATGAAGATCCTTGTCCCTTCCAACCTGGAACTGGACAAGGTCCTGTCCCAGATCCGGGCGCAGAAGCATGTGCTCAAGGTCGTGCGGCAGTAGATTCTTTCGCTACGCTCAGAATGAAAAAACGGAGGCCCAGACGGACCTCCGTTTTCGATGGGACTTGGAGTGAATTACTTCACCTCGACGACGACGCAGCGGTTCTTGGCCGGGGTGTCGAAGATGTTCTTGGTGTCACCGTTGGCGACGGTCTCGATGTTGGAGGCGGCGGCGCCAAGCTTGGTGAGGAGGTTCTTCACGGTCTCGACACGCTGCTCGGAGAGCTTCTGGTTGCCACGGGCGGTACCGGTCTGCTTGTCGGCGGAGCCGGTGAGGAGAAGCTTGGTATCACCGTCGACCACGTTGCCGGCGAAGTACTCGAGGTGGGCCTTCTCACGCTCGGAGAGCTTGGCGGAACCCAGGTCGAAGTAAACGGTGGCAGGGGAGGCGACCTTCGCCTCGACAGCGGTGAAGCGGCCGTTCTGGAAGAGATAGGTCTGGCCATCCACGAGGTTCTTGAACGGAGCAAGCTGGTTCTCGAGGTCGGCGATCTTGTTCTTGAGCTGGGCGTTCTCGCGCTCGAGGGCGGCCACCTTGTTCTTCAGGTTGTTGTAGTCAGCCTCGGTGAAAGGAAGCGGAACGACGACAGGGATGACGGAAGCGTAGCGGTCGAAACCGGTACGGCCGAGGTTGAACTGCAGGCCGAGGGTCGCGGTCGGGAAGCCGACATAGCGCTTGATGAAGCCTTCCATGTTGTAAGCGGCGGCACGGGCGCCGATGACACCGAGGTCGATGTTGAGGTTGATGCGCTCACCGAGACGGAGGGAGTTGAGGAGGCCGAAACCGGCACCGAGCTCCTGGTCCTTGTTCACCATGAGGAGACCGGCGTTCACGTACGGGATGAAGTTCCAGAAACGGGTCTCCTTGTAACCGTCGATGGAGTTGGAGATGTTCCAGAGGAGGTCACCGTGGAAATAGTTGAAGTTCGCCTTGTCCAGGGCGCCGCTCTTGGCGGTGTCCTTGAAGCCATGCCAGCCGATGCGGGCACCGACGGCCGGAGTGAACCACTTGCCGAAGTTGACATCGGTGGCAAGACCCATCTTCCCGAGGCCGTAGCCCTTCTCGAGGACGGAGTTGACGCCGGCGCCAAGACCGATGAACGTGTTGTCGAATACGCCGTTGGTCAGATACGGACCGCGGGCAACCTTACCGTTCTCGTCACGGTTGTTGTCCTCCTGGGCATAAGCGCCGAAGGAGGCGAGGAGTCCTGCAACTGCAAGAATTCCGAATAGTTTGATACCTTTCATAATAAAAGAGTTGAATTGATTTCACACTATCGTCCGGTGCTTTCACACCAATAACATACAAAAGTAGTGTTTTTTTTTCATCCTGCAAAAGAATCCATGTTTCTTTCCTGTCAAATATGCTGTATCTTTGTCTTATGAAAGTGTGTCACGAGAAGAACTCTTATGAAGTTGGCCACTTAAATAGGAGGACTTCGTAACTTTGAAAGAGATGGTGGTAGGTCCACCGCATACGGCGTACAGGCGCAGTTTGCAAACCACTTTGTGCGGCTGGGAG
>JAFUDV010000017.1 GCA_017464245.1 Bacteroidales bacterium
AAGGACGGGGATGTTCGGGGCCTCGGGCGGCGGCGGAGGGGTCTCGTTCTGGATGGCGACCATCTCCTCTTCCACGAGGACCTGGGTGGTGTCCTCGAGGACAGCCACCTGCGCATCCTTGGAGGAATACTCGAAAGCACCCCAGGTCACGAGGAGGGCGGTCACGAGACCGATCTCCGTGAACAGGAGCTTCTTGTTCTCCAGGCTGGCTTTTTCGGATTTCTTGATTTCCATATTCGTTGTGTTTTATGGTTTTTCTCTGATGCAAAGGTCGGCATTCCTTTCCAAGGGTGCAAACAATCCCGCAAAAACCATCTCGCGGGGCTGTGTGTAAATGTGATTGATAATGAATAAGTTGCAAAAAATCGATTTTCTGAAATTCTCGCAATTTCCCCTAATCGTGTCGTTGACCACTGAAAATCCGCGTTTCGCAAATACGCATCATTTCTCCAGGCAGGCGAGGAAATCCTCGCGGTCGGACGATTCCAGGGCCTTGATGCGCTCCTTGAGGCGATACAGCCGGTTATAGACATAGGGCTTGTCCTTCTCCAGGAGGGTGGAGATGGTCGTCGCGGAGAAACCGGAGGCGGTGAACAGGTACAGGAGGAAATCCTCTTCCTTCCATTTGGGGAAGGCGGCCCGCAGGCGCCGCATCACCCCGTCCGTGCGCTGGTCCAGGGCCTGCTCCATGTTTTTCTGGACCCGGGTGTCGTTCCGGAGCCCTTCCACGATGGATTTCACTTCGCCCAGGATGCGCGGCTGGAGATTCGACGTCCCTTCAAAGATATAGTACTGTTCACAGAGGCGGTCCAGGGTGTCCAGCCCGCCGAGTTTCGACCGGTCCGCCTGGAGGGAGGAAAGGCGGGAGCGGAGGTCTTCCGCCGCGGACATGTAGCGCTCGTTCTCCGCCTGTTTCTCCGCCAGGAGCCGTTCGGTCTGGATTTTCCGTGCCCAGAAGTAGAGGACCAGCGTCGAGAGGATGGCCATTGCGAGGAGGGCGGCTGTCTGCGTCCGGTTCCTCTGCCGTTCGGCCTGCAGGGAGGCGCGCATGAGGGCTGCTTCCGCCTCGTCGTCCAGGAAATGGTAGGTCTGGTAGAAGGCCCGGCTGCGGAGGCGGTCATATTCCGCTTTCTCCCGGCCTGAAACGAGTTCTGCGCGGGAGACGCCGTCCAGGATGTACAGTGCGCTGTCCGGATGGTCCTCGATGACCCGGGCCGCATCCCGCAGCACGGGATTACGTACGCCGCAGGAAATTGCCAGGAACAGGGGAAGCAGATATGACAGATACTTCTTCACTTCACAAAGATAGTGAAAAATGTTATCTTTGCGTGTCATGCCCAAGAAGTTCATATGGCTCCTCGGCCTTTTCCTGTATGCCGCCCCGATCCTCCGGGCGCAGGCGGTAACGGACGAAGATTCTTCGCCCTGGGCCGTCCGGATGCTGAAGAAAGGCTTCCACCTGCTTACGGATCCAAACCCGAATCTGGACACGGCCTATGTGTACCAGATGCCCCTCCGGTGGACAGCCGGCGTGGATGGTACGCTGATCGGCATCACGTCGGAGCTCCATTCTGCCGTGAAGGAAACGGCCCTCCCCGGCGGGTCCGTCACGAAGGAGTCTTACACCATGGACTTTGCCCTGAAAAATCATCCTTGTTTCAAGGTTGGAGGCAGTTTCGGCTACGGCGGGCTGAGTGCCGGATATGGCGTGGAAGTGGGGAACAAGGGAGAGAGTCCGAACACGTATTTCTCGTTCGGCCTGTCCGGGAACGCCTATGGTGTCCAGCTGCAGAATTACGAAATCCACGAGTATATCGAGAAGTCCGGCGGCCCCTATGGCCGGCACGCCACCTCTACCTATCCGGGGCATCTCAAGGACTTTGCCGTTGATGCCTATTACGTATTCAACAACCGCCGTTTCATTTATGGCTCCGCATACAAGGGTGCGAAAATCCAGCGGCGCAGCGTGGGTTCCTGGATGATATCGGGGCGTTACATGCAGGGCGACCTCTCTGTAGACGAACGGGACCTGGCTTTCCTGGAAGTCACCGAATGGCTGAAAAGCTATTCAACGCAACAAGTATCCCTGGGCGGAGGATATTCCTTCAACTGGGTGCTCCTGCACCACGATCCGTCCGACTGGGACAAGGCAAAGGAGTTAAGGAACCTGACGATGAATCTCACGGTCCTACCGATGGCGTCCTTCTTCACGCACGCGGACTCCTACCTGTACCGGGAGGGAACCGATCCGTACCGGACCCGTTTCGACGGAAAGGTTACCGTCGCCTTCCAGGCTCATGCCGCTTTGAGTTACTGCAGGGACCGTTATTCCTGGAACGTCCAGGTGCACTACAATCGTTTCGGTTTTCGCGGCGCCGACCAGATTCTCCAGTCGGAGGACGGCCTGCTCCGGTACGACATTTCCACCCGCGCCCTATTCCAGGACATTACCGGCAAAGTGCAGTTCTACGTCCGTTTCTGATTCCGCGCCCGCGCTCTCCATTGTATCGGCGTACATCCGTAGATCTGCTTGAACCGCCGGGATATGCTCTTGGTGTCGTTCTCGCCCATGGACAGGGCGATTTCGATCACCTGGTCGTCCGTATCCTGGAGCCGTTCCGCGAACTCCTTGAGTTTCAGGTCGGTGATGTATTCGTAGAGCGTCTTTCCCGTCACTTCCTTGAAGCGCCTTTCCAGCAGGCGCCGGGAGAGGGCGGCCGCCGCGGTCACGTCGGCGACGGAGATCTTCTTCCGTACGTTCTGGTGGATGAACAGGATGGCCTTCAGGATCTGCCGGTCGTCCGTCGCGAAGGAAGCCGTGGACATCCGGCCCACGATCTTGACCGGGCGCAGGACGATGTCCTCCGCCGGGGCCGAGGGGTCCGCGACGAGCCGTTCGATGAGCTGCGCCGTCCGGTAGCCGCCCTCCTCGATGTCCACCTGGATGCTGGACAGCGGCGTGGTGCTGCCCAGGTTGCATAGCGTCTCGTCGTTGTCCACGCCGATGACGGAGACTTCCTCCGGGACCCGGATGCCGGCCGCCAGGCAGGCCTGGAGCAGGTTGTCGCCCTGGTTGTCGTCGCAGGCCATGATGGCGATGGGTTTGGGAATGGCGTCCAGCCACTCGCGCACCCGGTAGCGCTGGTAGCTCCATACGGCCTTGATATCCTGCAGGTTATACGAATAGAAGGAAGCCCCGAAGCCGGCCTTCTCCACTTCCCTCCGGAACCCCTCGCACCGTTCGTCCGACCAGCAGACGTCCTTGAACCCGAAGAAGCCGAAGTTCCGGAATCCCCGGTCGATGAAAAAGCGTGCGGCCATCCGCCCGGTGCCCAGATAGTCGCCCGTCACGTTGGGGATGGTGGCGAAGCGCTGCTTGTAGTCCTGGGCGACGGCGATGATCCCGTTCTCGGCGAACAGGCCGATCTCGTCCGTGGGTTCGAACTGGCCGAAGACCGCGTCCACCTCCCATTCCTTCGCGACGCGGATCACCCCGGGGATGCCGATCCGTTCCTTGTACTCCGGCGGCATGCGGCGGATGATCCACGGCTCCCTCCGGCGGGAATAGTCCACGACGCCGGCGACGAACTTATGGGTGAAGGACTCCGTGAAGTCCGATATGATCAGGAGGCGGATCATCTTCGGAAAGGTGTCAGTTCCGGTGCCAGGAGATGCCCAGGCCCTTGTAGTAGGGATACTCGTGGTCTACGACGATGCTGAAGAAGCGGTCGAAGTCCTCCAGGAAGGCCGGGTCGTCGGCGACGGTGGTGCCGCTCCAGGCGGGTTCCGCGTTCCAGCCCCGTTCCGCGAGGCCCACGGACTTCGGGAACAGGTAGTAGGTCACGTGGTCGAAACTCCGGATGGTCTCGGACCAGAGCTGGCCCTGGACACCCAGGATGTACGGCCGGCCTTCCGGGGTAAGAGCCGTCTTCCCCTCTCCGTCGCGGGAGATGTCCCGGATCTTCCGGTGGTCGTCCCAGCGGACGGAACGGTACACGTCATAGGGCAGGAAGGAGAAGCATCGGCGCTCGTCCACGAGGCCGCCCCAGGAGTGGCCGCGCTCCAGCTTGGAGTCGTTGTAGGCAAAGTCGAAGTAGTAGTTCGGGGCGTTGGACAGGACCACGGGAACCCCTTCATTGGCAAACTCATAGGCAAGGACGTCCCGGCCGTGGGAAACCGTCCAGAGGTTGGCGAAGAACAGGTCCTTCTTCAGCCGCTCGAAGGTGGCGGGGCTCAGGTGCTGCGCCACTTCCTGCCAGCCGGCGACCTGGACGCCCTTGGCCTCCGCGATGTCCAGCACACGGTTGATGAAGTATTCCTTGAGGGCGGCGATGTCCGTCAGCCCCTGCTCCTGCATGAGGGCCCGGCAGGCCGGGGAGCCCTCCCAGGCTCCTTCCGGCACCTCGTCTCCGCCTACATGGACGGCCTCCAGCGGCACGCCGGCCTCCCGGTACAGGGCGATGATCCCGTCGAACACCTTGTCCAGGAAAGCGTAGGTGGAGGGGAACGCCACGTTCAGGGCGTTGTCGGTGTAGTCCTGCGCGGAGAGATAGCGCGAGGTGTCCTCCGGCTCGGAGAGCAGGTAGGTCCGGTCGCCGGTCGTCCGGGCGCGGTAGTCCATCGCCTTGATGGCGGCGCGGGAGTGGCCGGGCGTGTCAAACTCCGGAATCACGCGGATCCGGCGCTCCCAGGCGTAGCGGAGGATTTCGACATAGTCGTCCTTCGAATAGTACCCGTTGCCGGGGGAGGCGGCGTCGTTACGGTCCAGCGTGCCGCTGTAGGCGGGCATCAGGGCGTCTTTCTCGTCGAAGCTGCCGTCTTCCCGGACCTCCGGGATGCCCCGGAAGGCGCCGTAGGAAGTGAGTTCGGGGAGACCGTCTATCTCCACGCGCCAGCCCTCGTCGTCCCCAAGGTGGAAGTGCAGGTGGTTCAGTTTGTAATGGGACATGATGTCAAGGAGTTTCTCCACATCCTCCTTCTTTGTGAAGTTCCGGCTCACGTCCAGCATGAGGCCGCGGTAGGGAAGGTCCGGCCAGTCCTCGATGACGGCGGCGGGAACGGGTTCTCCGCCGGCGTTGCGGCGGAGGTTCGCCAGGGTGACGGAGGCCCAGAAGGCGCCATCCTCGTCGGAGGCTTCCACTTTGAGTGCGTCGCCCACGGTGATCCGGTACCAGCCCGGCATCGCCGCGGGGACATATTCCGGTTCCGGGTCCGCCAGGCCGGCCAGGTCCGCCGCCCCTTCGCCCGGGGTGACCTTCTTCAGCCGGGGAACCATGTCATAGGCCGATGTCTCCACCGGCGTGTAGGAGAATGACCGCACCGGATCGGCCGGGAGAAAAACGGTCTCCAGGTCGATGGGAACGGGTTTCTGCCCTTTCTTCTGCAGGTAGAAGGCCTCCGGCGCCCGGCCGCGGTTCACCAGGGCCCGCGCCGCATAGCGGAGCGTCATCGTCCCTCCCTTCGTGTCCACGGTGGGGACCACCCGGTACAGGGTGCCGGCGATGTGTTCGATGGTGGCAGGCGCTTCCGGCTCCAGGGTGACGGGTGTCCGGAACTGGCAGAACCAGAGGGTCCAGTCCACTCCGGCAGGCGGGTTCAGGATGTCCATCTGGTGGACGGTCTTCCCGGTGTCGGGGTCGGTGGGGCCTTCGGTCCAGCGGACGGAACAGGGCTTCGCACACGCGCAGGCCAGCGCGCCTGCAAAGAGAAGGGAAAGGAGATTTTTCGCGTTCATGGTCAATCAGTTTCAGTTCCTTTCCCAAAGATGAGGAAAAAAAGCCAATGAAAAAACAAAATAACGCAAATTGTGTATTCAAATACGCGAATATTCGTTCAGTCGCTCCATAATGTACCTATTTTTGCAAAAACAACGGGGACAACTGCGCCCTTTTTAAATAAAATTAATAACCGGGCTACCTAAACCTTACATTACATTATACAAGAACTTATGACGCTTGGCATTGACATCGGCGGCACCAATCTCTGTTTCGGCCTGGTCGAGGCGGGGAAGGTCGTGCAGGGCTTTTCGGTCCCCTCCTTTACGCCCGGGGCCACCCTGGAAGAAACGCTGGACTACCTGACGTCCCAGATACGGCGGATCTTCCGTCCCGGAGTGGAACGGATCGGTATCGGCGTTCCCACGGTCGTGGACGTGAAACGCGGCATCGTGTACGATGCGATGAACATCCCTTCCTGGAAGGAGGTCCCCCTCAAGGAATACCTGGAGGCCCGGTTCGGCGTCCCGGTTTCCGTGAACAACGACGCGAACTGTTTCGCGATGGGCGTGTACGGGACCTATCCGGCGGAAGACCGCCCGGAGGTTCTCGTGGCGATCGCCCTGGGAACGGGTCTCGGCATCGGGATCGTGAACGAAGGGAGGCTCTTCTGCGGGGCCCACTGCGGCGCCGGCGAACTGTGCAGCCTGCCCTATGGGGACTCGATCATCGAAGACTATACCAGCAAGAAATTCCTGACCGACGCCGGTTGGGACAGCAAGGAGGCCGCCCGGGCCGCCCGGGAAGGGAATCCCGAGGCCCTGGCCCTGTTCGAGGCCTTCGGCCGCCACCTCGGCGCCCTGCTGTGCATGGTGATGTTCACCTACGATCCCGACCGGATCGCCCTGGCGGGCGGCATCGCCAACAACCATCCCTTCTTCCGCGCCTCGATGGAGGAGTATCTCCAGGCGCATTTCCCGTACCGGAAGGCCCTGGAACGCCTCCGGATCGACATCCGTACCGACAACGATCTCCCGGTCATCGGGGCATCCATGATCTGACAGCCATGAAAAAGACCGTGATCCTTCTCCTTGCCGCGGCTTCGGCCGCCTGCGCCCAGAGTCCCGCCCCCGGTGGCCGGACCGTCCTTTCCGAGGGCTGGACCCTTTCCCGCGAGGGCGCGCGGGAACAGTATGCCGCCACCGTTCCCTCCACCGTGGCGGGGACCCTGTATGACAACGGCTTTTTCGGGGAGGACCTCCTCGAAGGCCGCAACTATGAGAAAGCGGACAAGGGCCTCTTCGACGACGTCTGGACCTACCGGACCACCTTCGCCGGAAAGCCCGCCAAGGGGCAGCACGCCGAGCTCGTGTTCGACGGTCTCGGCTACTATGCCGACATTTTCCTGAACGGGAAACAGATTGCCTCATCCGACACCACCGCCGGCGTCTTCATCCGCCGCGCCTATGACGTGACGAAGCTGCTGAAATCCGGCAACCGGCTGGAAGTCAAGCTCCGCCGGGCGCAGAAGGGCGACCTGAACATCGGCTTCGTGGACTGGAACCCGCGTCCGCTGGACGAGAGCATGGGCATCGTCCGTCCCGTCACCCTGCATACGACGGGGGCCGTGTCCGTCGGGGATGTCTATGTCGTCCCCGACCTGGACGTGGAAACCTTCTCGGAAGCCGGCCTGACGGTCCGCGTCACCCTGACCAACAAGGAGGCGAAACCCGTCGGCAGCGAGCTGGTCCTGGACCTGGAGGGCGTCGGAAAGGCGTCCGTGCCCGTGGAACTGGCCGCCGGGGAGACGAAGGAAATCACCCTCACCCCGGCCGACGCCGCCCTCCTGCATGTGGACAACCCCCGCGTGTGGTGGACCTATGACCTCGGCAAGCCCGAGCTGTACAGGCTCCGGGTCGCCGTCCTGCAGAAGGGTGCCGTATCCGACACGAAGGACGTCACCTTCGGCATCCGCCGGATCGACAGCCGCCTGACGGAGCAGAATTACCGGCAGTTCACCCTGAACGGGAAGGACATCCTCCTGAAGGGCGCCGGCTGGACCGACGACATCTTCCTCCGCGACACCCCGGAAAGCATCGAAAGGCAGGTCCGCTATGTGAAGGACATGAACCTGAACCTCATCCGCTTCGAGAACGTCTGGGGCAAGGACGACACGGTCTATGACCTGTGCGACCGGCTGGGCGTGCTCTCGCTCGTTGGCTTCAGCTGCCAGTGGGAGTGGGAGGACTACTGCGGTCTTCCCGAGGTCCGCGGCTATGGCTGCATCAACGGGAAGGAGGTGGAGGACCTCGCCGTGAAGTATTTCCGCGACCAGGTGGTCCGCCTGCACAACCATCCCTCCGTCATCGCCTGGCTTACCGGCAGCGACCGCATCCCGAACCCGGGCCTGGAGGAGCGCTATCTGGCCATCTATGAAAAGGAGGACTACCGCCCCTATGTGTGCTCGGCGAAGAACATCAAGAGTCTGGGCGGATGGTCCGGCACCAAGATGGAAGGCCCCTACGAGTATGTGGGTCCCGACTACTGGTACAAGGACACCGAGGCGGGCGGCGCCTTCGGCTGGAATACGGAAACCGGCATCGGCGCGAACCTGCCGCAGCTGGAATCCCTCCGGAAGATGATCCCGGAAGAGGTGCTCTGGCCGCTGTCCGACGCCTGGGACTACCACTGCACCGCCTCCTCGTCCGCGATGAACACGACGAAGGTGCTGCAGGAGACCGTGAACGGCCTGTATGGGGGCTTCGACTCCCTGGAGGACTTTGTCCGGAAGGCCCATGCCGTGGATTACGACGGTACGCGCGCGATGTTCGAGGCGTTCCGGGTGCGGATGCCCCAAAGTACCGGCATCGTCCAGTGGATGCTCAACTCCGCCTGGCCGTCCCTGTATTGGCAACTGTATGATTATTACGGAGTTCCGACGGCCGGTTACTACGGTACGAAGAAGGCCTGCGCGCCGGTCCAGCTCCTGTTCGACTATGCCACCCGCCGGGTGTATGCGGTCAACGAGAGCGCCGGGGACCGCGTGCTGACGGCTACCGTGAAGGTGTTCGATGCCGCGTCCCGGCTCATCGGCACGGAAAGCAAGACCGTCCAGGCCGGTTACCGGGAGGTCGTCCCGGTGTTCGACCTCAGGCGCTATGACGGCAGGCCGCATTTCGTGGCCCTCGCCCTCACGGACGGCGACGCCCCTGTCGCGGACAATTTCTATGTCCTTCCCGCAAAGGACAACACCTACGACTGGAAGAAGTCCAACTGGTATGTCACTCCGATCACGGCCTATGCCGACCTTGGCTTCGCCTTCCGGCAGTCCGGGGCCGATGTGGAGATGACCGTGGACGGCAACCGGGTCACCCTTGTGAACAAGTCGGACGTCATCGCGTACCAGAACGTCCTGAAGGCGCTGGACGCGGCCGGGAACCTGGTGGTTCCGGCTTATTGGAGCGACAACTTCTTCCCGATCCTCCCGGGGGAGACGAAGACCGTCACCTGCGAGGCCGGCTCCCTGGAAGGGATTCATTTTGAACTGAGTAAATAAGTTGGTATATGAAGAGGCTTTTTGGTTTATCATGGTTGGTGCTCGGCTGGTCCGTCTGCGTCTATGCGCAGACGGACCCCGGCCGGGATCTCTCCAAGTACGCGGACGACAAGTTCCGCGAGGACGACAAGTACACCGTCGCCACTCCTTACGAGACCGTGACGGTGAAGCAGCCGAAGTCCAGGAAAGTCAAGAATGTCATCGTCATGATCGGCGACGGCATGTGCATGGAGACCGTGACGGTGGGGTGGACCCTCAACGGCGGTCACCTGAACCTGGACAACTTCCCGGTGGCCGGCTATTCCCGCACATGGTGTGCGGACAAGCTCATCACCGACTCCTGCGCCGGCGGCACCGCCATCTCCTCCGGCGCGAAGACCAAATACGGCTACATCGGCCAGGACGTGGACGGGAATCCGTTCGTGACGCTCCTGCACCGGGCGCAGCAGAAAGGCATGCGTACCGGCGTCGCCGTGACGTGCCGCATCAATGACGCCACCCCGGCGGACTTCGTATGCCATGCGCCCGACCGTCACATGGAGGCCGAGATCGCCGCCCAGTTCGTGGACAGCGGCGTGGACTTCATCACCGGCGGCGGCCGCAAGTTCTGGGAAGGACGCGAGGACGGCCGCAACCTCATCGAGGAGATGAAGGCGAAGGGCTACAACTTCGTGGAGAAGCGCGAGGAACTCGCCGGCATCCACGAAGGAAAGGTCCTGGGCCTGTTCGCCCCGCTGGACATGGACCCGGTCCTGGACCGCGGCCCCGTGCTGGAAGACTGCACGGCGAAGGCCCTGGAGCTGCTGGACAACCGGAAGGGCTTCTTCCTCATGATTGAAGGCTCCCAGATCGACGACTGGGCGCACCGCAACAAGGTGGGCCACATGGCCGAGGAACTGTTCGACTTCGACCGGTGCATCGGCAAGGTGCTCGAGTTCGCGGAGAAGGACGGCCACACCCTGGTCATCGTGACGGCGGACCATGGCACGGGCGGCATCACGCTCGTGGGCGGCTCGCTGGAAGAGCGTTCGGTGAAGGTCCATTACTCCACCAAGGGACACCACGGCATCGTGGTCCCCGTGTTCGCCTACGGGCCCCATGCGGAGGACTTCATCGGCGTGTATGAGAACGCCGAGCTGTCCAACCGGATCCGGAAACTGATGAAATAACCCATAAACAAAAACCCATGAAACAGAAAGTAGTCCATTTTCCGAAACTGGCTGCCGCACTGTGCCTCGTCCTGGGACTGTGGGGAGGGATCGCCTCCGCGCAGAACCGGGGCATTACCGTCAAGGGTAATGTCGTGGACGCGGACGGCCTGCCGGTGATCGGTGCAGGCGTCACCCTGAAGGGGACGACCACCGGTGCGGCTGCCGACCTGGACGGAAGTTTCACGCTCGTGGTACCGGGCGAGGACGCCGTCCTGGAAGTGCAGGCCCTGGGCTATGTCACCCAGGAGGTGAAGGTGGGAAAGCAGCGCACGTTCACCGTGGTGCTCCGGGACGATTCCCAGTCCATCGAAGCGACGGTGGTGGTGGCGTACGGTACGCAGACCAAGGCGACCGTCACCGGCGCGTTGACCTCCATCGACAACAAGGCTCTCGTCAAGGCCCCGGTCGCCGATGTCACCAACATCCTCGCCGGCCAGATGCCGGGCGTGACCACCATCCAGGAAACCGGCCAGCCGGGTGAAGACTATGCCCAGATCTTCATCCGCGGCGTCGGTTCCCTGTCCGACGCCAACGCTTCCCCGCTCATCCTCGTGGACGGCGTGGAGCGTCCGATGAACACCGTGGACCCGAACGAGATCGAGAGCCTCTCGATCCTCAAGGACGCAGCCTCCACGGCCGTGTTCGGCGTGCGCGGTGCGAACGGTGTCATCATCATCACCACCAAGCGCGGCGATGCGGGCAAGCCCAAGATTTCGGTGAGCTCCATCACCGGTGTCCAGATGCCGATGTCCTACATCGAGCAGTGCGACAGCTACGACTTCGCCCGCTATTACAACGTGTATCAGTGGAATGACGGAAAGACCGACCCGGGCCTGTACTTCACCCGCGAGGCCATCGAGGCCTACCGGACGGGGTCCGACCCCATCATGTTCCCGAACACCCACTGGAACGAGCTGATGTTCCGGAAGGCCTTCCTCCAGACCAAGAACAACATCAACATTTCCGGCGGCTCCGACAAGGTCCGCTACTTCGTGTCCATGGGCTACATGTTCCAGAACGGCCTCCTGAAGCAGATTCCGGACGTGACCTACGACAACAACTACTCCTACAACCGGTACAACTACCGCGCGAACCTGGACTTCAAGCTCACCGAGACCACGGACATGAAGTTCAACATCAACGGCGTGATCGGCAACACCCGCGAGCCGCTGGACAGCGACCGCGGCAACATCTGGATGCTCACCATGCTGTGGGCCCATCCGACGGCCTCCCCGGGTATCGTGAACGACATGCCGGTGACGGTGGTCTCCTACGACGCCCTGCCGGACGGCCTCACCAAGTGGAACGGCTGGGAGTACTACTACTGGTCCGGTTACCAGGCCAAGTACAAGACCACCCTCGGGATGGACATGACCATCACCCAGCGGCTGGACTTCGTCACCCAGGGCCTCAGCGCCTCGGTGAAAGGCAGTTACGACACCGACATGGCGCTCACCAAGAAGCGCACCGGTTCCGGCGGCTACCACCAGACCATCGAGTACGCCTCCTGGGCCGACGGCTCGGGACTGAACATGTCCGACCCGGCTTTCGACCGCACCTACGTCCCGGTGATCAGCGGCAGCCAGCCCACGCTGAGCTACGGCGAATCCACGGATGACGACAAGAACTGGTACCTCGAGGCCCGCCTTGATTACAGCCGGAAATTCGCCGGAAAGCACGCGGTCAGCGGCCTGCTGCTGTACAACCAGTACCGCGACTACTATCCGAAGAAGGACGGCAGTCCCATGGCTTACCAGTGGCTGCCCCGCGGCTATGTGGGCTGGGTGGCCCGCGCTACCTACGGCTATGCCGACAAGTATCTCGTGGATGTCTCCGCCGGTTACAACGGCTCCGAGAACTTCGCCCCGGGCAAGACCCGGTACGGCCTGTTCCCGTCGGCCTCCCTGGGCTGGGTGATCTCCGAGGAGAAATTCATGAAGAAACTCCGCTGGGTGGACTTCCTGAAGGTTCGGGCTTCCATCGGAAAGGTGGGTAACGACTTGAGCAACACTGTCCGTTTCATGTATATGGACGGTGTCTGGAACGATGCCGGCGTCTATTATTTCGGTACCGGCAAGAGCGACGGCGTGCCGCGCTACGAACTGGGTACCCCGGGCAACAAGGGTGTGACCTGGGAAACGGCGCTCACGGCCAACGTGGGCCTGGATTTCGACCTGTTCAACTACCGCCTGCATTTCTCCGGCGATATCTTCCGGGAGCACCGCACGGGCATCCTCATCGCCCCGCGCTC
>JAFUDV010000005.1 GCA_017464245.1 Bacteroidales bacterium
TCACCCGTCTCGGACTCGAGACTTCCTATATCGACAACCAGTTCCTCCGCATCCGCGAGATGTACAAGAACGCCCCGATCGAGCTCGCCGTCCCCGAAGGGATCGCAGCTTCCAGCTTCTCGTTCCACATCTCGGCCGGCAAGGACAGCACCTTCACGATCAAGGACTTTTTCGTGGGATCCGAGGAGTTCAAGGGCTTCAAGGCCACCGGCCATGTGAAGGATACCGTGGACACCCCGATCGGCGGGATCGTCATCTATCCCACCCCCAACTTCAACCGGTGGAACCATGACATCACCGTTTCCTGGGTCAATGCCGCCAGCCGGGCCAAGAGCTACTGCTCCCGCCTGTCCGCCGGCCTGTCCAGCAAGCAGTCCTCCGTCGTGGTCCTTTCGATGAAGGACATGTTCCCCGCCCGTGCGGAGGCCGTTCTCGGCACCCTCCTGGACATCTACAACGAGGAGTGGGTGGAGAACAAGAACCAGTCCGTAAGGAATACCTCCCTGTTCATCAACGACCGTCTGAACGTCATCGAACGGGAACTCGGCGGCATCGAGCAGGACCTCAAGGACTATAAGCAGAGCCACAACATCACGAACGTCCAGCAGGTGGGGAACGCCTATATGCAGCAGTCCACGGCCTACTCGGCCCAGGGCTTCGAGGCCTCCAACCAGCTCGCGATCGCAAAGATGATCAAGCAGTTCATCAATGACCCGGCCCATGTGAACGACCTCATGCCGGCGAATTCCGGCCTGTCCAGCGCGAACATCGAGACCCAGATCCGGGACTACAACAACGCCCTCCTCGAGCGGGACCGCTCCCTGAACCTCTCCAGCGAGAACAACCCTTACGTCCAGGACCTCAACAAGAGCCTCGAGATGTACAAGCTCGCCGTGAACCGTTCCATCGACAACCTCATCTCCACCCTGCAGCTGCAGGTGAACAAGATCGAGGCGCAGGAGAACGCCATCCTGGGCCGCCTGTCCTCCACGTCGGGCCAGGAACTGGAACTCCTCTCCATCGAGCGTCAGCAGAAGGTGAAGGAGCAGCTGTACATCTTCCTCCTCCAGAAGCGGGAGGAGAACGAACTCCAGGGCCTGCTGACGGTGGGCAACACCCGTCTGATCCAGCGGGCGACGGGTTCCAACGCCCCGGTCGCCCCGAACCGGATGATGATCCTGCTGGTCGCGCTCATCCTGGGCTTCGGCCTTCCGTTCGCCGTGTTCTACGTGATGAAGGTGCTGGACACCACCGTGAAGGGCCGCAACGACCTGGGCAAGCTCTCCGTCCCGTTCCTGGCGGAACTTCCGCAGATGGGCCTAACCAAGAACTACTGGCAGCGGTTCCGGCTCAACCGGTTCGACAGCAAGAACAACAAGATCATCGTGGAGCATGGCAAGCGCGACTCCATCAACGAGGCCTTCCGCGTCCTCCGTACGAACCTGGACCTGATGATCCACCGCGAGACCGAGACGCAGGCCATCATGGTCACCTCCTTCAATCCGAACGCCGGCAAGACCTTCACCCTGATGAACCTCGCCTCCTCGATGGCCCTCAAGGGCAACAAGAAGGTCGTGATCCTGGACCTTGACCTCCGCAAGGCCACCCTGTCCAAGTCCCTCGGCAAGAATGCGACCGGCGTGGCTTCCTTCCTGAACGCGAAATACGACGACCCGTTCGAGCACATCGTGCACATCCAGGACAACCTGGACCTCCTCCCGGTGGGCTCCACCCCTCCGAACCCGGCCGAGCTCCTGGTTTCCGACCGTCTGGAGAAACTGGTCTCCGCCATGAAGGAACGCTACGACTATGTGTTCATGGACTGCGCTCCGGTGGACCTGGTCGCCGATACCAGCATCATCGCCCCGCACGCCGACATCTCTATCTTCATCCTCCGCGCCGGCCTGTTCGACAAGCGGGCCCTCCCTGCCGTGGAGCAGATGTACGACGAAGGCAAGTACAACCGCATGGCCATCATCCTCAACGGTGTGGACGGCTATTCCGGCCGTCATGGCTACGGTTACGGCTATGGTTACGGCTATGGCTACGGCTATGGCAACGAAGAAAAGAAGTAGGGATGGGGTTGTTCCATCGGCGGAAATCCATCCTTGAGAGCGGCCTCCTGAAGGGAGCCGTGGACAATCACAGCCACATCCTGTACGGTTTGGACGATGGCGTGAAGACGCAGGAAGATGCCCTCTCCATCCTCCGGTTCCTGGAGGAGGAGGGCGTCTCCGAAGTCTGGTTCACCCCGCATGTCATGGAGGATGTCCCCAATACGACGGAAGGGATCCGTGCCCGTTTCGAAGAGTTGAAAGCCCTGTATCGGGGCGGTCTCCGGTTCCATCTCGCCGCGGAATACATGATCGACACCCTCTTCGAGGAGCGCCTCGCGGCGAAGGACCTTCTCCAGCACGGGGAGGGCCTGGTCCTGGTCGAAACCTCTTCCGTGGCCCCGCCCATCAACCTCTGGGAAGTGCTGGATGCGATGCTCAAGGCGGGATACCGCCCGCTCATCGCCCATCCGGAAAGATACCGTTACATGGAAAAGGAGGATTACAGGCGCCTGCACGACATGGGCTGCCTGATGCAGATGAACCTCCCTTCCATCGTCGGCTTCTACGGGGAATCGGCCCGGGAACGGGCCCTGGACCTGCTGGACAAAGGCTGGTATTCGATGGTGGGCTCCGACTGCCATCGTTTCCGTGCCATCCAGGCCCAGTATGCGGCCCGGGAGCTGAAGAAAGACACGCTCCGGAAACTCGTCCCCCTGATGGGCGGTCTCCGGGACGAAATATAGGCCGGAAGCCCGGTTCCCTGGATAGGGAAGCGTCTCCGGCTTTCCTGCTCCGTCTGTACGAAACAGGCGGGGGAATATAAACATACGCTATTATGAATATACTGGTTTGCGGTGCCAACGGACAGCTCGGAACGGAGATGCGGAACCTCTCCGCCGGCTCCTCCGACCGTTACATCTTCACGGACGTCACCTCCCTTCCCGGGGTGGAGACCGTCTATCTGGACATCACCAACCGGGATGCCGTCCGGCTCTTCTGCGAGTCTGAGCAGGTGGACCTCATCGTCAACTGTGCGGCCTACACGAACGTGGACAAGGCGGAGGAGGACATGCCGATGGCGGACCTCCTGAACCATACGGCTCCCGGCATCCTTGCTTCCGTGGCGGCGGAAAGGGGGGCGCACCTCATCCATATTTCCACGGACTATGTGTTCCAGGGCGACATCGCCCTCCCGTGCCGGGAGGACTGGCCGGTGCATCCGAACGGGGTGTACGGGGTGACGAAACTCCAGGGGGAACTGGCCGTGCAGGAGGCGGGCTGCAGCTGGCAGATCTTCCGTACGGCCTGGCTCTATTCTCCCTACGGAAAGAATTTCGTGAAGACGATGCGGCAGCTCACGGCGGACCGCCCGATGCTGAAGGTGGTCTTCGACCAGGTGGGAACGCCCACCTATGCTGCGGACCTCGCCGCGCTGATCGTCAAGGTCATTACGGACCGGCAGACGGACAAGGTCGGAATCTACCATTTTTCCGACGAAGGGGTGTGCTCCTGGTTCGATTTCGCCTGCGCCATCCGGGACCTGTCCGGCAACGCCTGTGACATCCGTCCGTGCCATTCCGACGAGTTCCCTTCCAAGGTCCGCCGTCCGCACTTCTCCGTCCTGGACAAGACCAAGGTCAAGGAGACCTTCGGCATCGAGGTCCCGCACTGGTATGTATCACTGAAAAAATGTATGGAGAGACTATGAATATCATCCAGACAGGCATTGAAGGGCTCGTCGTCATCGAACCGAAGGTGTTCGGGGACGAGCGGGGCTACTTCTTCGAAGTGTTCAACGAACGGGAGTTCTGCGAGAAGGTGGGCCCTGTACGGTTTGTGCAGGACAATGAAAGCAAGTCCAGGTACGGCGTCTTGCGCGGACTGCATTTCCAGAAAGGGGAGTTCGCGCAGGCGAAGCTGGTGCGTGTGGTGAGCGGGACCGTGCTGGACGTGGCGGTGGACCTGCGTGAAGGATCACCGACCTACGGGAAGTGGCACGCGGAGGAACTGACGGGGGAGAACCATCGGATGATGTTCATTCCGAGGGGCTTTGCCCATGGATTTGCCGTGCTTTCCGAGGAAGTCGTTTTCCAGTACAAGTGCGACAACCTCTACTGCCCTTCCTCCGAAGGGGGCATCCGGTGGAACGATCCCGCGATCGGCATCGACTGGCGCCTTCCCGAGCGGGACATCATCCTATCCGAAAAAGACAAACATCATCCTTTCCTCCATGAATAGAACGATCATCGTCACCGGCGGAGCCGGCTTCATCGGCAGCCATGTCGTGCGGCTGCTCGTGAACAAGTATCCGGAGTACCGGATCATCAACCTGGACAAGCTCACCTATGCGGGCAACCTCGCCAACCTCAGGGACATTGAGGACCGGCCCAACTACCGGTTCGTCAAGATGGACATCTGCGACTTCGCGGGCGTGCTGGCCCTGATGCAGGAGGAACGGGTGGACGGCATCATCCACCTGGCCGCGGAGTCCCATGTGGACCGTTCCATCAAGGATCCCTTCACCTTCGCGCAGACCAACGTCATGGGCACCCTGTCCCTGCTGCAGGCCGCCAAGGCGTACTGGGAAAGCCTTCCGGAGAAGTACGAGGGCAAGCGCTTCTACCACATCTCCACGGACGAGGTGTACGGCGCCCTGGAGATGACACATCCCGAAGGGATCGAGCCGCCGTTCACGACGAAGGCCTCCAGCGGGAAGCATCACCTCGCCTACGGCGACAAGTTCTTCACGGAGGACCTGAAGTATCAGCCGCACAGCCCCTACAGCGCGGCCAAGGCGTCCAGCGACCATTTCGTGCGGGCCTTCCATGACACGTTCGGGATGCCCACCATCGTTACGAACTGTTCCAACAATTATGGGCCTTACCAGTTCCCGGAGAAGCTCATCCCGCTGTTTGTCAACAACATCCGCCACCGCAAACCGCTGCCGGTGTACGGCAAGGGTGAAAATGTACGGGACTGGCTGTACGTGGAGGACCACGCCCGCGCCATCGACTTGATCTTCCACGAAGGGAAGGTCGCGGAGACCTACAACATCGGCGGGTTCAACGAGTGGAAGAACATCGACATCATCAAGGTCCTGATCCGGGTGACCGACCGCCTCCTGGGCCGCCCCGAGGGGGCCGACAACGACCTCATCACCTACGTGACCGACCGGGCCGGCCACGATCTCCGCTACGCCATCGACAGCACCAAGCTCCAGCGGGAGCTGGGCTGGGAGCCGTCGCTCCAGTTCGAGGAAGGCATCGAAAAGACCGTCCGCTGGTACCTGGACAACCAGGCCTGGCTGGACAACGTCACCAGCGGAGACTACCAGAAGTATTACGACGAAATGTACAAAGGCCGATGAAAACCGCCCTCCTCATCCTGTCCGTCCTGGTGGGAATCTTGTACCTGAAATGGATCCTCATCGCCCTGGTGTATCCGTGGCAGGCCTTCCATTACCAGTACCGGAAGACGAAAAAAACGGTCTGGAAGGTCCTGGGAGCCCCGTTTGCCCTGTGGGAGAAGATCTGGCGGGGAGGATGGCAGCGTTTCAGCCTGTACCAGATGTCGACGATTCCTTCCAACCACCTGCGGAAGGCGTTGTACCGGGGTCTGGGCTGTGAATGCGGCAAGAAGGTGGTTTTCCATTTCCGGACGGAGATCCGGGACCCGTTCCTCCTCAAGCTGGGAGAGGGGACGGTCATCGGGGACAACGCCCTGCTGGATGCCCATAACGGGCTGACGATGGGCAAGAACGTGAACCTGTCCTCCAACGTGGTCATCTATACCGGTCAGCACGACCATCGCGACCCCTATTTCCGCAGCAAGCAGGGCAAGCGCTCCGTGGAGATCGGGGACCGGGCCTGGCTGGGCAGCAACGTGATGGTCCTTCCCGGCGTCGTCATCGGGGAGGGTGCCGTGTGCTGCGGTGGATGCGTGGTGACGAAGGACGTCGAACCCTACACCGTGGTAGCCGGCGTGCCGGCGAAGCAGGTGGGGGAGCGTCCGCGCGACCTGCGCTATGAGTTTAACGGAAAAAGCAAGCGGATCTATTGAAAGACGGGAAGCCGGGCGTCAAGCGCAACTTTTTGTATAACAGCGTCCTGACGCTGTCCAACTACATTTTCCCCTTGATCGTATACCCGTACGTGTCGAGGGTGCTCGGCGTGTCCAACATCGGCATCTGTAATTTCGTGGACAGCATCGTCCACTGGTTCATCCTGATCTCGATGATGGGAATGACCATCCTGGGGAACCGGGAGATGGCAGCGATCGGGGACGACCGGGAGCGGCGCAACCGTTCCTTCTCGGAACTGATGCTGCTCAACCTCGCGACCACCGTGCTGGCCGCGGCGGGACTCCTGGTCGCCATTTTCACGGTGCCCAAGCTGTTCGTCTACCGGAAGCTCCTGTATATCGGCGTATTGAAGCTGTTCGCCAACTATTTCTGCATCGACTGGTACTTCCGGGGGACCGAGGATTTCCGGTACATCACCGGACGGACCATCTTCGTGAAGATCCTGTACGTAGCGGCGGTGTTCCTGTTCATCCGGAAAGCGGAAGACTATCCGGTGTACTACCTCCTGACCGTGCTGATGCTGGTCGGGAACGCCCTGATCAACCTGTTCTATGCCCGCCGCTCGGTCTCTTTGACCCTTCAGGGGCTTTCCCCGTCCCATTACCTGAAGCCTTTCCTGATGCTGGGCATGTACATGGTCCTGACCTCGTTGTATGTCACCTTGAATGTGACCTACCTGGGCTTTGTGGCCGGTGATGAGCAGGTAGGGTACTATTCCACCGCATCCAAGCTGTACAGCATCGTCATCGCCTTCTTCTCTGCCTTCACGGGGGTGATGCTGCCGCGGATGAGTTCCCTGGTGTCGGAGAACCGGATCGGAGAGTTCCGGCGGATGATCGACAAGACCTTCGACATCCTGATGACCTTCGCCATCCCGCTGGTGATCTACGCTTGCCTGTGCGCCCCGGAGATTGTCCGGATCTTCGCCGGTTCCGGCTACGAGGGGGCCTACGTGCCCGCCCGGATCATGATGCCGCTCATCCTGGTCGTGGGCCTGGAGCAGGTATTCGTCATCCAGATCCTGATGCCCAACAAGCGGGACCGGTCCATCTTCCTCAACTCCTGTGCGGGAGCGGCGATGGGCATCCTTCTCAACCTGTTGCTGGTGAACCGGTTGCAAGCCGTCGGATCGGCCATCGTGTGGCTTTCCTGCGAGACGACCGTGCTTGTGCTGGCCTCCCATTTCTCCCGCACGGGGGACGGGATCGCCTTCCCGTGGCGGAAACTCGGAACCGGCCTGCTGGCCTATCTTCCGGCCGCCGTCCTTTGCGCCCTGTTGTATTACCTGATTCCTGATCCCTGGATCCGGTTCGGTGCTGTCACCGCCGTAATGGGGATCTATACCGCCGTCTACGTCCTTTTCGTCAAGAAGGACGAAACCGTCCTGTCGCTCCTTCGCCGCCGATGGTAGCCGCCCTGTTCAAAGCCATCCTGATCCTCTGCTGCCTGTGCATGCTCGTGCTCAAGCGGGAGTACAAGCCGGCTGTGTTCATCTTCGGCTACGCGGTGCTGTCGGAAGTGTCCCTTCCGCTGCCCATGGGCAACACGGTGTTCTTCCTGCCCATCTTCTACATCTTCACGGAAGGACTCCGCTTCAAGGAAATGATCAAGAGCTTCAGGATCAAGGAGTTGGTGCTGGCACTCATCGTCTTCCTCATCTCCTTCCTGTACAATTACGCGAACAGTCCGCACTACTGGGGAAGCGTGCCGCAGTTCGTTACCCTCCTGTTCCGGGAATGCATCACTACGTATTTCATCCTGGTGGTGGGCTTTTTCTCGCTGAAAAGCGTGAAGACGTTCAAGCCCTTCCTCCAGGTTGCATTCGTCTCCCTGATCATCCTGACGGTCTTCGGCGCCATCAACTACATCACGAAGGAGTCCACGATGCTGGACCTCATCACGGGCGGCGCCACCAAGCGTGAGACTTCCGTGGGCGGCCTCTTCACCTCGGAAACCCGCTTCCGGACGCAGTCCCTGTTTATCCAGCCCTTCGATTACGGGTATATGTGCCTGATAATCCTGCTGGTAACGGTATATGGGTACACGCGGGGCCTGGTGGGGAAGAACCGTTTGATCGCCGTCGGCCTGATGAGCATGTTCGGCGTCCTGACCTGCGGCTGCCGGACCGTCATCTACTGCTTCGTCCTGAGCGCCCTGGCCTATGCCTTCCTGTTCCTGAAGGGAAACCGGGTGCCGATCTACATCGGCGTCGCTATCATCGGCATCACCCTGCTGTACACCTATTCCTCTTTCTTCCGCTCCAAGGCCGATTTCGCCCTGAGTATCTTTACCGAACGGGACAACGAGATCGGCGGCAGCGATATCGAGAGCCGGACCGTACAGCTGCTCCGTGTCTTCTATTACATCCAGGACGATCTCTGGATGGGGCGGGGATACGACTTCTTCTGGATCGATCTCCAGTTCTCCGAGGGACAGCAGTATTCCCTTGATCCTGACCTGCTTGGATTGGAAGGCGTGCACCTGAAATACCTTCTGGAACGGGGTATCATCGGTTATGCGATGTACCTCATCTTCTATTTGCTGCTCTTCTCCTACATCTGGCGGCACCGGAAGTCCAACCGGGAAGAGGCGTCCGCCGCCCTGTGTCTGCTGGTGATGTACATGACCTTCGCCCATATGACCGGAGAGCTGAAGAGCCTGCCGCCCACGCTGCTGGTGCTGGGCATGTTCCTCCGCCTGATCCAGAACGAGAGCTGGAAGTGGGTGCGCTATCAACAGAACAAGTTCAATGCTCGGTATCATTATCGTCAACTATCGTGAGTACGACCGCACGGAGCGGTTCATACGGGAGGAAATCTCCCGTATCCGGATGCTGTACCGGCTGGTGGTCGTGGATAACGGGGGCGATGAAGTGCAGGCCCGGACGCTGAAGGAGCGGACCGGGGCGGAAGTCCTGGTGCGGCCCAACGACGGGTTCGCCGCTGGCTGCAATGCCGGGGCGGAGGCATTGAAAGATGCTGAGTATCTTCTGTTTACGAATTCCGACCTGCACCTCGCTTCCGACAACGTTGTAGAAGCCTTGGTAACGAAGCTGGAAACGGATCCGGAGATCGGTGTCATCGGTCCGGAGATCGTGGGCCTGGACGGCCGCAGGCAGTCACCGGAGCCCTATATGGGCCTTTGGGACCGCTATGTCTGGATGTACCTCAGCACCCCTTTCCTTTCCAAAGAGGCCAAACGGCGGAAGTTCCTGCTGGATGCCTCTGAGGAGGCCCAG
The DNA here is from genome assembly GCA_017464245.1 of Bacteroidales bacterium. Lineage (GTDB taxonomy): Bacteria > Bacteroidota > Bacteroidia > Bacteroidales > UBA932 > Cryptobacteroides. The sequence continues at coordinate 9,377 of JAFUDV010000005.1, forward strand.
GAAGGGTACCATTATCGCGTGATGGGTTCCTTCTTCCTTTGCCGAAGGAAGGACTGGGAGAAGGCCGGCGGGATGGACCCGCACACCTTCCTGTATGCCGAGGAATCCATCCTCAGCGAGCGGATGAACGCCATCGGGAAAAAGGTTTATTTCCTGCCGTCCGTCACCGTTGTCCACGAACACGGGGCGACGATCCGCTCCCATATCGACCGGACGAAGGCGGCCTGGCTCCGGTTCCAGAGCGACGCCTATTTCTATCGTCGGTATAAAGGCTATCCGGCCTGGCAGACCACGCTGGCCGGATGGATTTATCGCCTGATACTCAGCGTAAAACGATAAGATGCTCCTGACCCTTCTTCTTTCCGTCGTCTTTTCCGTGACCGGCCAGCAGGATTTCGACCGGCTGGGGGAGCGGATCGACTCCGCCTTGGTGGCGGGGGAGCGGGAGATGGATGTCCGTTTTGCGCCTGGAACCTATTTCTTCCGGGAAGGCCACCTGTGCTTTTCGGGGGTCCGGGCACCGGAAATGGTCCTGCGCCTTCAAGGAAACGGTGCCGTTCTGGTGGGAGCCCGGGACGGGACGGAGCCGAAGTTCGAGAACGGATTCGTGGACTTGGAGAAGCGAAAGGCCGTCGACGCCTTGCCTCCCGTGAGAAAGGCCGGTTTCTGGCCGGTTCGCATTCCGTTCCGGAAAGGGCTGTACATCCTTCGTTGCAAGGGAGAATCCGACGTCTCCGAGGCCGATGCGGTTGGAATGAAACTCATTCTGTCCCAGTGGTTTGTGGGAGCCGTCTATGACGTGGTCAAGATTTCCCGGGGATGGGTCTGGTTCCGCCGTGTCCCGTACCGGACCCGCATCTGGTCCGAGTTGCGGTTCGGCCGCTGCCTGCCCCGCTATATGCTCTTCGCGCCGCGGAAGGCCGCTTCGGCCTATCCCTGCGCTGCCTCGAATTTCCTGTCCGTGGAGAACTCCCGTTTGGGCGGAATCCTGTTGGATGGATTCCATTTCCTGGGCAATGGCGCCGGGAAGCCGCTGCTGGATTTCCGTGATGTCCACGCGGATTCGGTCCGGGTGGACAGCTGCCGGTTCGAAGGGATGAGATCCCAGGTGTTCCAGGCAGACAGTACCGACCATATCCGCTTGAGGAACAGCTTGTTCCAGGATTGTTACCTGGGTGCGGTCCGGCTTTCGGCCGGCGTGGATGACGCCCTCGTGGAAGGGAACCGCTTCATCGACAACGGTCTCCAGATGACCAATATCCCCATCGTAGACTGCAAGGGACGAGGCTTCGCAGTCCGGGGAAACTATTTCGAGGATTTCTCCTATTCCGCCGTGGGCGTGGGCCTGCATTTTTCGGACAGTACCGGCTGTATCACCTCCGGGGTGGTGGAGGACAACGAAATCTGCATGTCCGAGGCTTTCCGGAGCGGGGTTCCCCGGGAACTGATTGACGGAGGGGCCATTTACGTGTGGACGCAGAACAAGGACGTGGTCATCCGCAACAATTATATCCACGATATCGACGGGCCACACGGCAACCGCGGCATCTTTGCCGACGACGGGGCCGTGAATGTGGAGGTGTCCGGGAATCTGCTCCTGAACATCCCCGGCGGAAGGGATATCGACCTGCGGCGCGCCTTCCGGGTGGAACGGAAACGGAACAGCATGATCCGGCGGGTCAATGTGGGCAACCGCATGGACGGGAACATCCTGGACGGACCGGGCCGGTTCTATGTCCGTAAGGATGATCCGACGAGTTTCAAGGGGGAAAACATCCATCTTTCCGAGGGTTATGACCGGGAAATGGTCGTCCGCGAATGGAAAAGCAGGAACCGATGAAAGTCCTGATCGTCACATACAATTACCTGACCGGATACGGGGGCGGCGCCTTCGGAGCCCGAGCGTATATTAACGCCTTTTCGGCTCTGTATGAAGATGTTACCCTGTTGTATCCCGTCCGGGAAGGGGAGACCGGCCCCGACGGGCTGCGGGAAGGAATCCGGAAGATCGGCGTCACCGATCCGGCTTCGCGTCCTGCGAAACTGGCCCGCATTTTCTTTAAGGGGATCCTGCACCGCTTTGAGAAGCCGTTTCGGGAGCTTTTGGCCCGGGAGCACTTCGACCTCATCGTGTTCCAGAACAGCAAGTGCTCCTCCCGCATCATCCGGGACGCCCGCGTCTCGGGAGCCCGGATCGTCGTGATCCATGACAATTTCGAGCAGGAGTATACCCGGGACAATACGCCGTTCCTGCTGCGTCTGGTCCTGCTTCCGGCGACGGTCCGAACCGAGCGGGAGGCCGTCCGTACGGCGGACCTCAATCTGGTCCTCACCCCGGACGATGCCCGCCTGTTCGAGTCGAAGTACGGGGGGAACATCTCCCTGTGGGGCACTTTCGAATACGGCCCTTCCAAGCCGCGGGCATCTGCGGCCGTGCGCGAATCTGTGTTCGCCATCACCGGCAACCTGGGTGCCCGGCAGACCGTTTCATCCCTGCTTCCCTGGTTATCCGATTACTATCCCATCCTGAAGGAAATGGTCCCTGATGCCCGGCTTCTCGTCGCCGGAAAAGAGGCTTCCACGGTCCTGCAGCAGCGACTTTCCGAAATAGATGCAGAATTCGTCGACACCCCGGCCGATATGTCCGCCGTCCTTGCGCGAGCCCGGTATTACCTGTGTCCCGTGAACTGCGGAGGCGGGGTGAAACTCCGCGTGATGGACGGTCTCCGCGAAGGTTTGCCTGCCCTCGTGCATCGCGTGTCCGCCCGGGGATATGAAGCCTTTGAGGGCCTTTCGCTATTCGTGTATGATGACCCGGCCAGCTTCCGGAAAGCGCTTTCCGGGCTCCTTTCCTGCGACAGCGACCCTGTCCGGTGCCGGGAGCTGTATGACCGGCTCTTCTCTTTTGAGGCGGGCGTGGAACGCCTCCGTAAACTGATGCAAGCATGACCCCAGTCGTCCTCGTCGCCTATAACCGTCCGGAGGCCTTGAGAAAGGCCTTGGAAGCCTTGGCTGCCAATGACATGGCTGCCGGTACCGACCTCTACGTCCGGATCGACGGACCCAAGGGGCCGGCGGATGCGGAGAAGGTGGAAGCCGTCCGGACCGTTGCCCGGGAGGCCAAAGGTTTCCGCTCCGTGGAGGTTACCTGTGCCCCGGAAAACCGCGGCCTCGCCGCCTCTGTCATCGCCGGTGTCGAGCGCGTACTGGAAGTCAGTGATACCGTGATTGTCGTGGAGGACGACCTCCTTGTCCATCCGGCTTTCCTGGCCTATATGAACCAGGCGCTGGCGCGTTACGCTTCGGAGCCGGAAGTTTTCTCGGTCTGCGGCTATACGAACCGGGTTACCGTTCCCGAAGGATATGGTTTCGATACCTATTTCGGCCCCCGCAGCTCCTCCTGGGGCTGGGGCACCTGGCGGGACCGTTGGCAGTCCGTGGACTGGAATCCGACGCCGGCCTCCCTGCAGAAGAACGCCCGTGCCTTCAACCGCTGGGGTGGCTCCGACTGTGCGAAAATGCTCCGGGACTGGATGGAAGGACGCAACCAGTCGTGGGCTATCCGCTTCTGTTACAGTCAGTTCATCCAAGGAAAGGCCTCCCTGTTCCCGGTCCGGAGCCTCGTGGATCCGTCCGCCGGCTTCGAAGGGGACGGAACCAATTGCCACAAATACAGCCGCTTCAAGTTCGACATGGCCGCGGCGGAAAAGGAGTCTTTCCGATTCCCGTCCGCGGTGGAAACCGTCCCTTCCCTCCGTCGTTCCGCCCTCCGCTATCATTCCCCGGTCCGCCGGGCCTGGTCCCGCCTGATGTATCTGATCTATGGTTAAGCGACTCCTTTCCCTCCTGCTTCTCCTGCTCCCGGCCGTCCTGGCCGCGGAGACGGTGACCGTGTCCTCCCAGGCCGATTTCGATGTCCTGTCCGCCCGGATCACGACCCTGGCGAAATCAGGAGCGAAAGAGATCACGGTGCGTTTCGCGAAAGGAACGTATCAGTTCAAGGAGAACCAGCTGGAATTCAAGAACTTGTCGGCATCGACCCTGAGACTTTCACTGGAATGCGAGGGGGCCGTGTTCATTCCTGCCGATCTGGGGTCCCATTCGTACGGGGATGTACTCCTTTCGCTGAAGGATCTTTCCTGCAAGGACCGTCTGAGCGCTCCCATCCAGGTGAAGAAACGCCCCGAAATCGTCAACCGGAAATCGGGTCTCTGCCGGGTCATGACCGGTGGAAAGGATCTGTCGGAGAAAGATGCAAATGGATTGTATGTGATTCTGACTCAGTGGTATCGGAGTGGCCGGTATCCGGTTCAGAAGATACAGGGCGGGTATATCTATTTCACTGCGCAAGGGGTCACTTCTGATGGCGATCCCAATCACGACATTGATGCGGACTTCAAGTTCGAGAAGGTTTTGCCCCGCTACTCCCTGCTGGATTCCCGCAAGGCTCCCGCGAACCTGCACCGCGGTACGGCCTGCAAGTTCCTGACGATGTTCAACTGCTACATCGGTTCCTTCCGCCTCCACGGAGCCCGTTTCCTCGGCAATGGGGGAGAGGATTGCCTGATGCAGTTCTATGCGAATGACGCCACTTCCATCGAAGTTTCCGGCTGCCGGTTCGAGCATATCCACAGCGACATCATCCACGTCCAGCGGACGAACAACTTCCTGTTCCGGGACAACGATGTGGAGCATAGCTGGCGGCAAGGCATCACCGTGGATTATTTCTCTTCGGGTGCGGAATTCGCAGATAACCGGTTCAGTGACACCGGGTTACTGATGGAGAATTCGTTCTGCCTCCAGCTCCGGGGCGGGCATTTCCTGGTCCATGGAAACGTGTTCAAGGATTTCACCTACGGGGCGGTGGGTATCGGCACCCATTGGAAGGACCCGATGCCGGCTTCCGCGTCCGGCGTGATGGAGAAGAACGAACTGTTCTGCACGCCGTCGTTCAACCGCTACCTGATGGATTCCGGCGCCGTGTACACCTGGACCATCAACCGCGATGTCACCATCCGGGACAATTATATCCACGACATCGGCGGCTACGGCCAGAACCGGGGCATTTTCTGCGATGACGGGACCGTGAATGTCCACATCGTCGGGAACCGGGTGCTCCGTATCCGGAACTTTTATTGCATCGACCTGCGGAAAATGCTCTCCATCGAGAGTGATCCCGCCTCGGCCATCCGGAAGGTCAATGTGGGTAATACATTGGAAAACAATACAGTAGATGGCGACGTCCGCTTCTGGAACCGCGATGAGTAAGCCGAAGGTCCTGTTTATCCTGCATCTCCCGCCACCCTGTCACGGGGCTGCGGAGATGGGCCGTCTGATCCGGGAAAGCGCCCGGGTGAACGAGGCCTTCGAGGCGCGGTATGTCAACCTTTCCGCCTCGCAGTCCATCGAAGAGGTCGGCCGTTTTGCCTGGAAGAAACTGACGGTCCTCTTCCGCCTGCTCCGTCAGGTGCGAAGGGAAGTCCGCGAATGGAAGCCGGACTTGGTGTATCTTACGCCTTCGTCGACGATGCCCGGCCTGCTGAAAGATGTGCTGGTGAAACGCTGCGTGGAGAGAGCGAAGGTCGTGCTGCATTTCCATAACAAAGGCGTGGCGGAGCGGCAGGGTCGGTTACTGGATAACTTCCTGTACCATCGTCTGTTCCGTCGAGCGCGTGTCATTCTGCTCTCACCTCGGTTGTATCCCGATATGCAGAAGTATGTCCCCGCAGAGCGGGTGTCTTTCTGCGCGAACGGTATCGCCGTGCCGGCAATTCCCCAGTGCGATGAGACTGTGCGTCCCCGCCTGCTTTTCCTGTCCAACCTGATCCGCTCCAAGGGCGTTCCGGTCCTGCTGGATGCCTGCAAAATCCTTCAGGATGAAGGACTTGACTTTGACTGCGAACTGGTCGGGAAGGAGACGGAGGAAGATTATTCGGCGGCCTCATTGGATGCGGAGATTCACGAAAAAGGCCTGGATGGCCGGGTCCGCTATGCCGGCCCGAAATACGGTGCGGACAAGTGGTCCGCCCTGTCCGGCGCCGACGTCTTCGTGTTCCCTTCCTGGTACCCGGCGGAATGCTTCCCACTGGTGTTGCTGGAAGCGATGGCGGCCGGACTGCCTGTCGTCACGACGGATGAGGGGGCCATTCCCGACATCGTCCGGGATGGCGGAAACGGGTTCATCTGCCCGGTCCATGACCCGCAGTCCGTGGCGGATGCCATCCGCAAGCTATTGATGGATAGTAGCTTGAGGAAAGAAATGGGAGAGTGCGGCCATCGACGCTTCCAGGAAGCGTTCACGGCCGATGCCTTCGAATCCCGCCTGATCGGAATCCTGAAACAAGAACTCGATGCCTAACCTGTACCTGTCGAATATGCCGGCCCCTTACCGGATGGACCTGTACCGCTCGCTGGCGCAGGAACTGTGCTGTGTCATCTGCTTCGAGGAAGTCCGGGAAGGAGTCCCCGGGGTGGACGTGCGTCCATGGTCCCTGCGAACCTTGCCGAAGCTGATCCGCCAGGTGCGCCCCAGCATTGTCTTCGTTCCGGAGTTTTCCGCAGCGGCCATCGTGGCGTTACAGCTTCGTAAAAGCTTGGGATTCAAGGTGGTATCTTTCTGCGACGACAGCATGGACATGATCCGCGGACACGACTTCGGATGGAAGCACCACCTGGCCCGCCGGATCGTTCCCAAGCGGTTGGATAACATCATCCTGCACAGCCCGGAGGTGGCAGAATGGTACCGGAAGCATTACGGGAAAGGCCTGGTGATGCCCATCCTGGCCGACGAGCGACGCATCCGTCCGGAACTCGAGCGTGTCCTGCCCTTGTCGGAGCGGATGAGACCTTCGGAAAAGCCTGTTGTCGCCTTCGTGGGCCGGCTGGTGGGGCTGAAGAATGTCCCGACCCTGATCCGTGCCTTCGAACCTTTGAAGGATCGGGCGACACTGGTAATCATCGGCGATGGACCGGACCGGGCGTCCTTGGAGGCCATGGCCCCGGAGGCCCTTTTCACCGGAATGCTGTCCGGCGATGAGCTGCTCGCCTTGTACAACCTGATCGACATCCTCGTGCTCCCCAGCACGCAGGAAGCTTACGGCGCCGTGACGGGGGAGGCGTTGATGGCCGGGGCCAAGGTCATCGTGTCCCGGAAGGCCGGCTCATCCTCCCTTGTGCGCGTCAGTTTCAACGGCTATGACGTTGATCCTATGGATGTTCCTATGATGAGCGAATACCTTTCCTCCCTGCTGGACGGATTCCCTGACGGGCGGTCCCTGAACCTGCGGGATAACCTGCATCCGGACCGGTTTGCAACCAGTTTCGCGACTCTTTTGAAGGCATTACGATGAGAAAACTCCTGTCCATCCTGCTGTTACTGCCCATCCTCTGCAGTTGCTCGAGGCCGGACGTTCCTGTCCAGGATGACCCGGTTATTCCGGACAATCCTACTCCGGATCCGCCCGCCCCGACACCTCCGGACACCCTCCGGATCCTGGCTATCGGCAACAGCTTCTCCTCCGATGCGGTGGAGCAGAACCTTTGGGAACTTTTCCACGAGGCAGGCATCCCTGCCGTCATCGGAAATGTCTCTGCACCGGGAAGTTACCTCGTCCATCATTGGAAGCGGGCCGTGGCCGACAGCCCCGAATACCGCTATTTCAAACGCACGGATAAAGGGAGTGCCACCTTGGAGAACCAGACGCTGCTGCAGGGTGTTCAGGATGAGTCTTGGGACTTCATTTCCCTCCAGCAAGCGAGCGACCTGTCAGGCCTGTATGATACCTATTTCCCGTATCTTCCCGACCTGATGACCTGGATTGGAGAGCGGTCCGACGCGGAGATCGTCTTCCATCAGACCTGGGCCTATCCGGCGAACTCGACACACGAAGCCTTTGCGAATTACGGGAATGACCAACAGACGATGTATGAGGCGATTATGGATGCCGTAAAACGGGCTACGGAAGAGTGCGACATCCGAATCGTCATCCCTTCCGGCACGGCCGTCCAGAACGCCCGGACCCGCCTGGGTGACAAACTTAACCGCGACGGACTGCATTTGGAATTGACCTACGGTCGGTTCCTTGCCGCCTGCGTCTGGTATGAAACGTTCTCCGGGAAGGATGTGCGGGAGAATCCCTATCGACCTTCCTCGGTCTCGGAAGATATAGCGAAGATTTGCCGCGAGGCGGCGCATCAGGCCTGCCTCCAGCCTTATGAAGTGACAACAATCAAATGAAGAATATGGATAAGTTTTTGAGTGATATCCGTTTACACATCGAGGAATCCGTCCGCACCAAGCAGATGCTCCTGGCCGACGAGGCCGTGATGACCCAGATTGCCCGGATTGCCGGTGTGATGGTGGACGCCTACAAGGCCGGACACAAGACCCTCTGGGCCGGCAACGGCGGCAGCGCGGCCGATGCGCAGCACATGGCCGGGGAACTGGTGAACAAGTTCACTTTCGACCGTCCGGGACTCCCGGCGCTTTCGCTGTCCACGGATACCTCCATCATCACGGCCGTGGGCAACGATTATGGCTTCGACCGGCTCTTCGCCCGTCAGGTGGAGGCCCAGGGATGCCCGGGCGACGTGTTCATCGGCATATCCACTTCCGGCAAGTCGCCGAACCTTGTGAACGCCCTTGCCGCCTGCCGTGCCAAAGGAATCATTCCCGTCGCTATCGTCGGTGCAAATCCTTGTCCGATGGACGATTACGACTACGTCATCCACGTTCCCTCCACGGTTACACCGCGCATCCAGGAGTGCCAGACGCTCATCGGGCACATCCTGTGCTATATCGTGGAGCAGGAACTATTCGGATAGTTTCTCTTTCAGGACGAGCCAGAGGAACTTCGGATTGTTCACGAGATAGCGCCGTCCTGTGCGGCGCGGTTCTTTGATCAGCCGGTACAGCCACTCCAGGCCGAGCCTGATCCATCCTTCGGGCGCCCGTTTCACCGTTCCGGCGAAGAAGTCGAAGACGGCGCCGATCGCGCCCGCGTGGCAGTCGATATCCAGCTCCTGCCAATGGTCATAGAGCCATTTTTCCTGCTTGGGGGCCGTCATGCCCACCCAGAGGAGGTCCGGGTCGGCGGCATTGACGGCATCGACCATCGCCTGGCTCTCGCTGCGGCTGAAACTGGCCGCGAAGGGAGGGGAGTAGGACTTGACCGTGATGTTGGGATAGACTTCCGCCGCCTTCTTTTCGATGAGGGCCA
>JAFUDV010000018.1 GCA_017464245.1 Bacteroidales bacterium
CGGCGGTCAAGAACGGGCAGAACCCCTTCGAGGTCCTTCGGGTCATTACGACCCTTGCCCAAGCATAGTATCATTGTTTGAATCATCATTGACAGGTGGTCAGGGCCTACAGCCTATGGCTAGGGTACCTGAGTAGTTACGTTTACACCACCTTCATAAAACGACAATGCGAGCCAGGTACGATATAACCTAACTCGCTTTGTAGACTCGAAGTACTACGGTGTTCAGACTTGTTCTATGGCCAAATATAAGCATTTTTCCCGATACTTTTGCTAACTTTGCAACCCTAAATACCAATGCCTATGTCCAGCCACATCCGAGACATCAACCAATGGGAAAGCGGCGCGCTGAAGATCCAGTGGGTCCGCGACCATATGCCCCTCCTGGAGGGCATCGAGAAGGATTTCATCGCCACGAAGCCCTTTGCGGGCATGAAGGTCGCCCTGAGCGTGCACATGGAGGCGAAGACGGCGCGCCTGTGCCTGTGCCTTGCCGCCGGCGGCGCGGAAATGTACGCCACCGGCTGCAACCCGCTGTCCACGCAGGATGACGTCGCGGCGGCGCTGGTCCATGAGGGGCTGAACGTGTTCGCCATCCATGGCGCAACGATGGAGGAGTACGAGGACGACCTGCGGCGTGTGCTGGAGGTGGGCCCGAACATCATCATCGACGATGGCGGCGACCTCGTGACGCTGATGCACAAGGAGTTCCGCGACCTGCTGCCGAATGTCATCGGCGGCTGCGAGGAGACGACGACCGGCATCCTGCGCCTCAAGGCGATGGACCGCGCCGGGAAACTGACTTTCCCGATGATGCTCGTGAACGACGCCGACTGCAAGCACCTTTTCGACAACCGGTACGGCACCGGCCAGAGCGTGTGGAACGGCATCAACCGCACGACGAACCTGATCGTTGCGGGAAAGGATGTCGTGGTGGCGGGCTACGGCCTGTGTGGCAAGGGCATTGCGATGCGGGCCAAGGGCCTCGGCGCCCGGGTCGTCGTCACGGAAGTGGATCCGGTCAAGGCCCTCGAGGCCGCGATGGACGGTTTCCGCGTGATGAAGATGGCCGATGCCGCCCCGCTCGGCGACCTGTTCGTGACGGCCACCGGCTGCAAGGACGTGATCACGCCCGCAGAGCTGCTGTCCATGAAGGACGGCGCCATCTGCTGCAACGCGGGCCACTTCGACGTGGAAGTGGACGTGGCGTGGCTGCGGGGGAACGCCGTTTCGAAGCGCGAGGCCCGGCAGAACATCGAGGCCTTTACCCTGGAGAACGGCCGCACGGTGTACATCCTGGGCGAAGGCCGCCTGGTGAACCTCGCGGCGGGCGACGGCCATCCGGCGGAAATCATGGACATGTCCTTCGCGATCCAGGCCCTCAGCGCGCGGTACCTGGTGGAGCACCGCAGCGGACTTTCCGGCAAGCTGCACAACGTCCCGGCAGAGATCGACCGTGAAGTCGCCGGCCGGAAACTGGCTTCCTGGGGCGTCACCATCGACACCCTCACCCCTGAACAGCATCTTTACATTTACGGAGAATAATGGCACTCATCCCGATTTACTGGTGGAACAAGGAAGTCCATAACTTCCGCATCTCCCAGGACAAGTTTTCCAAGCAGCCCTGGGCGCAGGGCGTCATCCTGCTCGTCAGCGTGGTCGTGGCGATGCTCCTGGCGAACCTGCCTTTCACGAAACACCTCTATCACGCCTTCCTCGAAACCCATCTGTCGGCCCATATCACGAGCCCTGACGGATCCATCGACTGGATCTTCCCCAAGGACATGACGGTGGAGAAGTTCATCAACGACATCCTCATGGTGATCTTCTTCTTCACCGTGGGCCTGGAAATCAAGCGCGAAGTCGTGTGCGGCGAGCTGTCTTCCTTCAAGAAGGCGATCCTCCCGATCATCGCGGCTTTCGGCGGCGTGGTGGCTCCGGCGCTCATCTTCACGCTGGTGAACCACGGCACCCTCGCAGGCAGCGGATGGGGCATCCCGACGGCGACCGACATCGCTTTTGCCGTGGGCATCCTGTCCATCCTGGGCGACAAGGTCCCCGTGTCCCTGAAAGTGTTCCTGACGGCCCTCGCGATTGCCGATGACCTCATCGCCATCCTTGTGGTGGCCATCTTCTACGGGGGCAGCATCAACCTGCTCCTGCTGGGCATCGCGCTCGTGGTAATCGCCTTCGTGTTCCTGATGAAGCACCTGGGCGAGAAGCGGATGGCGTTCTACTTCGTCCCGGCCGTCATCGTGTGGTTCCTGTTCTACTACAGCGGCATCCATGCCACGATGTCCGGCGTCGTCCTCGCTTTCCTCATCCCGATGGACGCCCGCTACAACAAGGCCAAGTTCCACCGCCGCGCCCGCATCGTCTGGACCAACCTGACGGAGGCCGAGGCCCTCGCCCCGGACCAGGACTTCCCGAACGGCCCGGAGCGCCACTTCCTCCGCCGCCTGTCGAACCTGGCCCGGAAGTCCATCCCGCCGTCCTACCGGCTGGAGCACGCCCTGAACCCTTGGGTGAACTTCCTGATCATGCCCATCTTCGCCCTCGCCAACGCGGGCGTGGAGATCACCGACCTGTCCTACTTCAACGTGTTCGCCTATGATGCGACCCTGGGCGGGGTGGGCATGGGCATCTTCCTGGGCCTGGTGCTCGGTAAGCCCCTGGGAATCACTTTCGCTTCGTGGATCGCCATCAAGTGCAAGGTGGGCGAAATGCCCGCCAAGGCCACCTGGCCCATGCTCTTCGCCGTCGCCTGCCTGGGCGGCATCGGCTTCACGATGTCCATCTTCGTGGACACCCTTTCGTTCGCGGGTCCGGACATCCCGGCCGATGTCACCGCGCACCTGCGCGACGCCGGCAAGATCGCCGTTCTCATGGGCTCCCTCTGCGCCGGCATCCTGGGTTCCGTCCTCATCACTTTCGTGCATAAGATGCAAGGGAAGAAGGCCTGACGGTGGTTCGGCCTGCCGACCGGAAACATTAATTTGCATACTGAAACAACACAAGTCCGTTGCGATTTGTGTTGTTTTTCGTTTGTGCGGCCTATCTTTGGCTTCCCACCCGGGTGGGATTTTATGAATGAACGCGATGAATCGGATCAAGGAATATCTCGTTGCGCTGGGCGACTTGTTCCTGCCGCGGACCTGCCTGGCCTGCGGATGCAGGCTGGGCCTCCGCGAGCGGCACCTCTGCCTCGCGTGCGCCGCCGACGTGCCTTACACCCGCTATTGGCTCCAGGAGCACAACCCGATGGCCGATCGCTTCAACGCCGTCCTGGAACGTTACCGCGACCCTGCCGAGCGCATGGATTATGCCCATGCCGCCGCCCTCTTCCTTTACAAAGGCTCCTACCGCGCCATCCCGCGCGCCCTGAAATATCACGGCAACATCGCCGCCGGGCACTTTTACGGCACCCTCCTCGGCCGCCGTCTCGCCTCCGTCCCTTTCTGGGCCGATGTGGACCTCATCCTCCCCGTCCCCCTCCACTGGACCCGCCGCTGGACCCGCGGCTACAACCAGGCCGAAGTCCTCGCCCGCGCCATCGCCGCCGCCTATAGCCCAGGCGCCTTCACCCTTTCGGACGAGGCGCGGAATCCTCCCGAGGTCCGCACGGACCTCCTGGTCCGGGCCCGCCGCACCCGCACCCAGACCCGCCTTTCCGTGGGGGAGAAGGCCCGCAACGTCGCCTCCGCCTTCCGCGTCCCGGATTCACCGGCAGCGTTCCTCGCATCGGCCCGGCACATCCTCCTCGTGGATGACACGTTCACGACCGGCGCCACCCTCGCCGCCTGCTACCGCGCCCTCCGCCCTTTCACGCAAGCCCGCGTCTCCATCGCCACCCTCGCCGCCGTCGAAGGTACCCCTTCGGATACCGGCGCCACCACTCCGGGCGCGCCCTCGGGCACGTCTCCAGCCCCGGCACCGGGTTGAGCACGGCGCAACCGTCAAAACTCACTCAAATTGCAGGTTGAGTGAGGCTCCGGCACGGCTCAACAAGCAATATCGGCCTAAAATGCCAGTTGAGAAGTGCCCGCCCTTGGCCTTCCTACAAAGCGATCCCCCTGGATATATACAACCCCTAAGACTTTACCCCCTGACATGGATGAAAAACAGAAAAGAAGAGCTTTATACCGTTCTTTCAAGAGAGGGTATTATCATTTGTGCACGGACGGCCTGAAGGACGCCAGGCTGTTTTATGACGAAAGCGAATATGTGAACGCCGTGAATTCGATTTCCCTGCTGGACTTGCTTTTCCCCGTGAAGGTCCACGAATATGAGGTGATGCGGAACCACCTGCATCTGCTCCTTTCGGGAAAGGGGACACATTGCGTCGATTCGTTCGACTATTTGAAAATGCGGATCTCCAAGCGCTTGCGGGAAGATGGCCGTCCACTCCTTCCACCGGGGTATGATTTCCGCCTTATCCCGGTAGCGGACGAGGAGCAGATGCGGAGGAACATCGTGTACATCGCCCGGAACGCTTTCGAAGTGCAGGAGGTGATGCCGGGCGGATACCTGTGGGGATCGTCCCTGTTGCACTATTCGGGCCTTCCCCGTTTGTTCGAAGGGATCCGTGCAGGAGATTACTCGCAACGAGCCTTGCATCGGATGTTCCGTTCAGAATTGCCCATCCCGCCCGATCGCCTCATCCATCCCGGCCTGGGGATGGCCTTGCCGCAGGGTTTCGTGGATCTGGGTGTTTTCCATAAAGTGTTTCCGACGGCAAAGGATTATTCCGTCCGGCTTGTCAAGGATTATGAAGCCTACGTGGAACTGGCTGACCAGATGGGCGAATCCATCTCTTTCTCTTTCGAAGAAGCCCGGGATATCGTCGATCAGGAACTGGCCCGGGCGGGGCTTTCCCTGGACGGACTCTCTTCCGACGACCGCTGCCGGTTCGCCGTGCAGATACATCGGAAATACCGCTTGTCCGTGCCCGTCTTGTCCCGCATCCTGTTTGTCCCTGTCCATGTCATCGACCAGGCGCTTCGTGCGAAAAGATGGCGCCCATGATTCCGCCTCAAAGTGCCTCATCAGCACGGCTCAACCCTTAAAAAGGCCCGGCTTTGTTGGTTGCGCAATGCTGCAGCATAGCTCAACAGGCAATTTCAGTCCATAATGCAGGTTGAGGGGTGCTTCGTCCGCATTTGCAACCCGGTTGCACGCGGGTCTCCGTACCTTTGCATCAGAAAAAAGATGCAAACCATGATACACGAAGACCATCATCACCACGACCATGAACATGAGCATGAGCACGTCCACTGCGACTGCCATGAACACGAACACCACCACGACCACCACGAGCACGAAGGTCACGAGCACCACCACGACCACGAGCACCACCATCACCATGAAGAAGGCGGTGTAAAGGAGGGCCTGATCAAGATCGCAGCGGCGACCGTCCTTCTCATCGCCGCCGTCATCATCGAGAAGCGGACCGATTGGCCCACATGGGCTTATCTCCTCATCTACCTGATCCCTTACCTCATCGTGGGCCTCGATACCATCAAAGAGGCCTTCGAGGCGCTTGCGCACGGGGAGGCGCTGGATGAGAATTTCCTCATGACCGTCGCGACGGCCGGCGCGCTCGCCATCGGCTTCCTGCCGGGGGCGCTGACGCAGTTCCCGGAGGCGGTGTTCGTCATGCTCTTCTTCCAGGTGGGCGAGCTGTTCGAGGGCATCGCCGAAGGCCGCAGCCGCAAGTCGATCTCCCACCTGATGGACATCCGTCCGGATACGGCCCATGTGGAGCGCGGCGGACAGCTTCTGACGGTGAAGCCAGAGACCGTGGAGAAAGGCGAAATCATTGTCATCCAGCCTGGAGAGAAAGTGCCCATGGACGGCGTCGTCCTGGAAGGAGACTCCTCCCTGGACACCGTGGCCCTGACGGGCGAAAGCGTTCCCCGCAGCGTCCATCCTGAGGATGAAATCCTGTCCGGCTGCGTGAACCTCTCCGGCGTCCTGCGCGTGAAGACGACCAAGGTCTTCGGCGAATCCACCGCTGCGAAGATCCTGGACCTCGTGGAGAACGCTGCGGAGAACAAGTCCCGCAGCGAGAGCTTCATCACGAAGTTCGCCAAGGTCTATACGCCCATCGTCGTGGGCCTCGCCATCGTCCTGGCGCTCATTCCGTCCCTCATCACGGGCGAATGGGCCACGTGGCTCTACCGGGCGCTGATGTTCCTGGTGGTGTCCTGCCCCTGCGCCCTCGTCATCTCCGTGCCGCTCACGTTCTTCGGCGGCATCGGCGGCGCTTCCCGGAAGGGTATCCTCGTGAAAGGGTCCAACTTCATGGACACGCTCAGCCGTGTGCAGACGGTGGTCTTCGACAAGACCGGCACGCTTACCGAGGGCGTCTTCGAAGTGACGGCCGTACATCCGGAACTCATTGACAAGACGGAACTTCTGCATCTGGCTGCCCATGTGGAGCGCCACTCCGTGCACCCCATCGCCGCCGCGCTGCGGAACGCCTATCCCGACGAGCAGGACGACTGCACCGTCACCGACATCCACGAAACCGCCGGCCACGGGGTCATCGCCCTGGTCAACGGCCGCCGCGTCGCCGTGGGCAACGAGAAGCTGATGGCGCTCGAAGGTGCCCAGTCCCACCCCTGCGAGCTCAAGGGCACGGTCATCCACGTCGCCATCGACGGAACTTATGCCGGTCATATCGTCATCTCCGACCGTGTGAAGGCCGATGCGGCCGATGCCGTCGCCGCCCTCAAGGCCGTCGGCGTGCGGAAGACGGTCATGCTCACCGGCGACCAGGCCGACATCGCCGCTTCCGTCGCCGCCGCGACCGGGGTCGATGACTTCCGCGCCGGCCTCCTCCCCTCCGACAAGGTCTCCCATGTGGAATCGCTCCTCGGCGAGGGCACGCTCGCTTTCGTGGGCGACGGCATCAACGACGCCCCGGTCCTCGCCCGGGCCGACCTGGGCATCGCCATGGGCGCCCTGGGCTCCGACGCCGCCATCGAGGCCGCCGACGTGGTCCTCATGGACGACAAGCCCTCGAAGGTCGCCGAGGCCGTCCGCATCGCCAGCCGCACCCTCCGCATCGCCCGCGAGAACATGGTCTTCGCGATCGGCATCAAGGTGCTCGTCCTCATCCTGGCGGCATTCGGTCTTGCCACGCTCTGGATGGCCGTCTTCGCCGACGTGGGCGTCACCGTCCTCGCCGTACTGAACGCCATGCGGGCGCTTCGGGTGTAGGATTTCTCGCAGGGAATGCCTAACTTGCAGGGACCAAAGATGTAATGTCATGCGTAAATCTGCCCTGTGGTGCATTCCCTGCGCCTTTTTCCTCGTCGCCTGCGTGTTGAACCTCATCGGCTGCGTCCAGGGAACGGCGCTCGCCGCCACGGTGAAGCCGGCCCTGCTGCCGCTGCTTGCGGCGACGACCCTGGCCTTTCTCGTGGGCAAGGATATCCCGGACTGGCGGCCGGCGGGCCTGCTCGTCGCCGCACAACTGTTCGGGTGCACGGGCGACGTGCTCCTGATTCCGGACGGATTCTTCTTTTTCGCGGGCGGCATGGTCGCCTTCCTGGTGGGACACATCTGCTACATGTGCCTGTTCGGCGGCCAGTCCTGGAAGGGGCTCAGCCTGTGGCAGTGGCTCATCGCCCTCGTCATCATGGGCGCGGCCGTGTTCGGCCTGGTGAAACTCATCGGCATCGAGGGCGCGCTGTTCTGGCCGATGCTCGTCTATGGCTTCGGTCTCATGATGCTTATTTTCAGCGCATTGGCAGGCGTCCTCCGGATGCCCCGGGGGAACCGTGCGACTTGGTGGATCCTTCTCGCCGGTGCCTTTCTCTTCACCTTCTCCGACGCCTGCATCGCTATGGGCACCTTCGGTGTCATGACCTTTTCCCTGCGCCACTTCGTGGTGATGCTCACCTACCTGGCCGCGCAGTCGCTCCTTGCGGTCGGCGGCATCCGGCTGATCCTGGGGAAATAACTACAACTCGATGACGAGGTCCTCGAGGGCCTTGCGCTGGGCGTGGCGCTCGGTGGGGCGGCCTTCGCCGGCGGCGGGATGGCCGATGGCGAGGAGGCCGTACACGCCGTGTTCCCGGATTTCAGGGAATGCCTCGCGGATCTTGGCGGGGTCGAAGTCCCAGATCCACATGTTGGCGAGGCCGGCATCCGTGGCCGTGAGCATCAGGTGGGTGAGGACGATGGCGGCATCGGTCTTGGCTGCATTGATCCCGTCGCTCGGACGCACCCAGGCTTCCTCGTTGCGGCAACCGACGATGAGGACCACCGGAGCGCCGTAGCAGTCATGGACCGTCCGGAGCTTGGCAAGGGCCTCTTCGCTCTTGACGACCCAGATGCGCGTGGGCTGGTTGTTCGCGGCGGACGGCGCCAGGCGGCCGGCCTCCAGGATCATCTCCAACTTGGACGCGGAGACGGGATAATGGTTGAAAGCATGGCAGGAGTAACGGCTCTCCAGGATGTTCATGAAGGCATCGGAGCCGTACTTGTGCTTGGTGATCTGCTGCTCCATGTCAGCGAAGGTCGCACGATCCTTGACCTTGGTGATGTCGGTCAGGCGGCTGAGGATTTTCTTCTTCATATCGGTTATCAGTCTTATGTCCAGCCCAAGATAATAAAAAAAACGCAAAAACGGTGCGGTGAGGCCAAAAAAAGGCCGGCAGCCGCACGGGCTGCCGACCTTGGGCTCCGATGGACGGGGAGGACTACTGGATGGCCCACCACAGCGGGGTGATGGTATTCTCGTTGGTCATGCCCATCAGGGAGATGGCGTTCTGATACTGCTCCGGGCTCGCGTTCTTGAAGGAGTTCGGATAGTTCATGCGCTGGGCGTAGCAGCCCGGCTTCTGGCCGGTCTTGTAGGCGTTCTTGGCGCCTTCCATCAGGTACGGGAAGTCCGTGGTGCTCACCGGGAGCTCCCAGAACGGCAGGCCCAGGCGACGGTGGTCGGACCAGTTCTCCAGCGGCAGCCAAGGCGTGTTGGCGATGAACTTCTGGGTGATGATCTTCGTCAGCTGGTCGTTGAGCTTCTTGCCCTTGTACATGACCTTGTTGGCATCCGGATACTTGTATTCCGTGGTCTTGACGGTGCCGGAGACCGGGTCGGTGTAGTTGATGGTGTAGTTGGACGGTTCGGCGGTGTGGCTGAACTTCACGGACGTACCCACGCGGTTGTAATCCTCGGAGTTGATGTAGGCATCGTAGTTCTCGTCGATGTCCAGGTACTCGAAGCTGGCCTTGATGCCGGCGTTGTAAGCCTGCTCGGCGCTGATGCCCGTGTTCCAGCCGCGGACAGCGGCCTCGGCCAGGAGGAAGTAGGTCTCCCAAGGGCCGAAGAACACGCGGAACTCCTGGCTGTTGCGGTAGCGCTCGGCGAGGGCCGGGTAGGTCTTGCCGTAGTGGACGCCGCCGGCGCTGGAGTTGTCGAGCAGACCGTTGCTGTTCGAGAACTTGTCATCGCGGCCGTAACCGGCGATAAGGCCGTTCCAAGCATAGGAGACATCCACGGTGAACGCCTGGTTGGGAACGTCGATGGGGGTCGTCAGCGGAGCGGTGGAAGCCGGGAAACTCGCATAGCCGGTCTCGATGCGGTTGCTGTAGTCGCAAGGGAGCGTGAAGTACACCAGGGCGCGCGGATCCAGCTTGGACGGGATGCCGTCGAAGAAGTAGCCCCAGGTCGGGCTGTCGGTGTTCTCCTCATACAGGTTGGCACCGCTCTGGTCCACCATGTGGATACCCAGGTAGGTGGCGGCGTCCTTGATGTAGGCACCGTAGATCTCGTTCACCTTTTCCTCGGAGAGCGGGGCGTTCTTGTACAGGCGCTTGCCCGGGTCCTTCAGGACGTCGCGGACGTCGGCTCCGCCCAGGTTGGTGGTGAGGTTGGCGAAGGTGTGGGAGGCTTCCTGCCAGTCCCAGGTACGGCTCATGACGCCGGCCAGGTCGTTCCAGGCGTTCCGCTCCTCGATGCGGAAGATTCCGTCGATGGTGCGGATGCCGGGACCGGCGGCCACGGCGGCCTCAAAGTTGCTCTTGGCCTTGGCGGCGTCCACCTCGGATAGACGCATGGCAATGCGCATCCACATGGAAATGCCGAAGTTCTTCCACTTGGCGGCATCCAGGAGATAGGCGGCGTCGGCATCCTGCTCGGTGGCGCTCTCACCCGAGAAGTCCAGGTTGATGTTCGCGACGGCTTCCTTGCACTCGTTGAGCATGAAGTCGTAGCATTCCTGGACGCTCTTGTATTCGGGCGTGTTGGCCTCGAAATCGGTGGTGAAGGAGCCGAAGGAATCGACGAACTCGGTCATCAGATAGACTCTCCAGATGCGGGCGAATTCCTTGACGTTGGCAAACAGGCCGGTCTCGTGCTCGCCAAGGGCGCCGCCGGCGATGGCCTCGTCGGCGATCTTGATGGCCAGGTTGGAAGCGTTCACGCAGTTGCGGGTGAGGTTGTACAGGCAGCCTGCCCACTCGTCGTTGGAGGCACCCACGGAACGGCCGCTGTTCTCACCGTCCTGGCGGGCGATGTCGGCCCAGTAGAGGACGAAGACGCGTTCGGCGTCGTTGGGGTTCTGCTGGTCGGACATGATGGCCTTGTTCAGGGACCAGTAGGGCATCAGGTCGGACGCGTTGGCAGCCTTCGGGTTCTTGTTGATCTCCTCGAAATCAGAGCAGGCGACCAAAGTGGCAAGACCGGCTGCGAAAGCAATTATTCTATTGATTTTCATAATGTTGTGCAAAGATTAGAATCCGAAGGAAACGTTGAACACAAAGGCACGGGAAGTAGGCGCGGCGCCGTACTCGAAGCCGATGGCGTTGGTGGAGGTAGCGAAGATGGATTCCGGATCCAGGCCGCGCATCTTGCTGTAGATCATGAGCACGTTGGTGCAGGAGAAGCCGACCTTCACGGACTGGAACACGTTCTGGCGGGCGATCAGGGCCTTGGGCAGGGAGTAGGCGATGGAGATGTTTCTCAGGCGGACGTTGGTCGCGTCGTAGAGGTTCTCCTCGGTGATGCCCAGGTTGGAACCGGCGGCGCCGGAAACCTGCTTCCAGTACTTTTCGGCCGTGGTCTTGGTCGTGTTCGGGACATAGCTGTCACCGTCCTTCTGGACACCTTCCACGAGGAGGGAGTTCTCCGCGCGGTTGTCCACGGTCCAGGCGGCGGTACCGGCATACTCCATGGTGCCCAGGGTACCGGAGAACATCTTGCCGCCGATGCGGGCGTCCACCTGGAAGCTCATGGTGAGGTCCTTCCAAGTGAAGCTGTTGATCCAGCCCATGTTGGCGACCGGGTTCTGGTTGCCGAGGAACTGGCTGGAGCCGTCAGAGGTGGGAAGGCCGTCGGTGTTGAGGATCAACTGGCCGTAGTACGGGCTGTTCTCGTCCTCGACGCGGGCGTACTTGGTGCCGTAGATGTCACCGTAGCCGCCGCCCACATGGGCCTTGATCTGGAGCTTGTCGTAACCTCCCAGGCTGTAGTCTTCCACGCCGTCGGCCAGTTCCAGGATGAGGTTCTTGTTGGTGGAGAAGTTCAGCGTGGAACGCCAGAGGAAGTCGCGGGAGCGCACGGGCTCCACGTTCAGGACGGCTTCCCAACCGGAGTTCTGGATGTTACCGGCATTGACCTTCTTGGAGGAATAGCCGATGGCGGCGATGGGCAGGTTGATGAGCTGGTTGGTCGCGTTGGTCTTGTACCAGGAAACGTCCAGGCCGACGCGGCTGTCGAAGAAGCGGACGTCCAGACCAGCTTCCCAGGACTTGATGAGTTCGTTCTTCACGTCGTCGTTGTACAGGGTGCCCTGGGAGTTGATGACCGGCTTCGCGTTGGCGCGGGCGTCGGTACCCATCGTGTACACGTTGTACAGCTGGTAGGGATCCATGTCGTTACCCACTTCCGCGTAGGAGACGCGGGCCTTGGCGAAGGAGAGCCAGTTGGGAACGTAGGAATACTTGGCGAGCATGTCCGTGATGACCCAGGCGAGGGAGACGGACGGATACAGGTAGGAGCGGTTCTTCGGGGCCAGGGTGGAGGTCCAGTCGTTGCGGAGGGTCGCATCGAGGAAGACCCAGCCGCCGTAGTTGAACTGGACCGATCCGTACAGGGAGTTCATCTTGCGGTGGGAGTAGCTCTCGGAGACGCCGGGCTTGTCGCTCTTGGCGTTGTTCAGGTCGAACAGGTTCGGGATGAGGAGCTGGCTCTGGGAGGCGGACATGCCGCGGTTCTCACGGTCCATCAGGTTGCCGCCGAGGGTGGCGGAAGCGCCGAAGTCGCCGAAGAGGTTGTCCTGCTGGGCCTTGAGGAGGAAGGAGAGGTTGTTCTCATAGAAGCGGCTCTCACCCATGCCGTAGGAACCGGTCACGGAACCGGCGATCTTGTTGCCGGCGTAGAACTTGCTCTCGGTCTCGGTGAAGTACATGTCGGTACCGGCCCGGAGTTCGAGGCTCAGCCACTTGGTGAAGTCATAGCCCAGGCTGCCGTTCATGAGGAAACGGTTGCGGACGTCCTGGTTGGTGCTGTACCTGGCGTACCACCAGGGGTTGGAGCCCATGCGGTCCTTGTTGCCGAAGAAGAACATCTCGCCGTTGGCGTCCACGGCATCCTTGAAGTCGCGGATGTCCACGGAGATGGGCAGGGTGTACATCTTCAGCATGTAGTTAGCGTTCACGTTGGAACCGGAGATCGGGCGGTTGTTCGCCTGGATGCGGATGTACTGGATCTTGCCGTCGAAATGCCAGCGGTCGCTCTTGCCGAAGGTGGAGGTGCCGCGGAGCATGATGTTGTTACGGCCCAGGGTCGCGCCCGGAACCTGGCTCATGTCGTTGGTGCGGGTCCAGGAGGCGTAAATGCCGGTCTTGCCGTACTGCTGGGAGAAGGTGACGTTCTCGGTGTCGGTGATGCCGGTGTTGAAGAAGCCCTTCACGTTGTCGAAGGCCTGGAGCGGGGCGGAGGTGCCATCCCACTTGGTGACGGTCTGTCCGGTGCTTTCCGGACCCCAGCTCTGGGAGTCGGTATTGTCGAACACGCCCAGGGAACCCTGGCCGTACTTGTTTTGCATCGCAGGGCGGGTGAACTCGGTGGTGAAGGCCACGGTACCGTTGACCGTGATGCCCAGGCCCGGGTTCTGGCGGCCCTTCTTGGTGGTGATGAGAATGACACCGTTACCGGCGCGGGAACCGTAGAGGGCCGCGGCGGAGGCGCCCTTCAGGACGGTCATGGACTCCACGTCCTCCGGGTTGATGTCCTGGAGGCCGCTACCCATGTCGGCGGAAGGATTCCAGAAGTCGTTGTTCGTGGCACCCACGAAGTTGTCCATCGGCACACCGTCCACGACGATGAGCGGCTGGTTCAGGCTCGTGAGGGAGTTGTTACCACGGAGGACGATACGGGAGGAAGCACCCGGGCCGTTGGAGGAACGGATGATTTCCACGCCGGCGACCTTACCCGTCAGCGCGTTGGCGAGGTTCGCCTCGTGCGCGTCGAGGAGAGTGGCACCGCCCACGTCCTGGATCGCGTAGCCCAGCGTCTTCTTTTCCCGGGTGATGCCCAGGGCGGTGACGACGGATTCCGTCAGGAACTCGGAGTCGGGCTGGAGGACCACGTCGATGTTCCGGTTGCCGGCGACGGCGACGTTCTGGGTCTCCATGCCGATGAAGGAGAACTCGAGGACCGCATCGCGGGCGCAGGAGATGGAGTAGTTACCGTCAATGTCGGTGGAAGTGCCTCTGGTGGTGCCCTTCACGACGACGCCGGCCCCGATGACGGGCTCGCCGGTGTGGTCCTTCACCGTACCCTTGACTGTAATGTCCTGTGCATTCGGCCCAGGGCCACGAGGAGCCCCGCGAGGGCGAGAATCAAATGTTGTTTACGCATTACAATAAAGATTAATTGGTTGATGGATTGGTATGATTGATTTATCCTATTTTTATGCGGCCTGGATTTTGTTTTATCGGAAGAAATTCGATTCGTTTGCGTTTATTTGTTGACAAATAGGAAGAAAATCTTATAAACGATGGATGACTTTGTCCTATTTTCGGAAAAAACCCTCGACCGGAGGCATCTCTCCGGCGAAATCTCCTTCCATACCTGGCAGAACGGCCTTTCCCATTTGAGGAAATTCCGGGAATTCCTGGAAACAACCCGGGGCTCCGGCCTCCTTCCTTTCGGGGAGTTGGATGCCCTCGTCTTCCAGGAATACAAGCGGTTCTGTCTTCGGGAGGGGAACAAAGTCTCCACCGTCAACCGGAAACTGCTCCCGCTGCGGCTCGCCCTGCAGGAAGCCGTCCGGGAGGGGCTGGCCGATGCAGGGGTCCTGCAGGCTCCGGAAAGCGGATATCTTCTTACGAAAAAGGGGATGTACGGGCTGTCGGGAATGGAGGACGATGAAGGGAATTCGCCGGTCAAGTTTTTGACGGACAGTCAGATGGACCGGCTGCTGGTCTATTATAAGTCCCTTCCTCCGGGATCCCGGAAAGACAAACTGGACCTGTTCCTGTTCTCCTTTCATGCCTGCGGCCTGCGGGTCTCGGACATCATGACCCTGGAGTGGAGGCATATCGACTGGAAGGAAAGGACCTTGTCCAAGGTGATGGTCAAGACGCGGAACCGCCTGGTCATCCCCCTGTCTTCCCCCGCCCTGGAGATTCTGGACCGATGGAAAAGGCGAGGGCTGAACAGCCGCTTCGCATTCAATTTGTTGCCGGAGGATTTCGGTTTCCGGGACGACGGCCTTCTGGAAAGGACCATCGACGCCCGCAACAAGGCCATCCGGGGCACGCTGAACGCTGTCGGACGCCATCTGGGATTCCCGTTCCCGCTCGGGATGCATGTCGCCCGGCATACTTTCGCCGTGAAGGCGCTCAATTCGTCCCGGCTGGACGTGCACCTGATCAGCCGCCTGCTGGGACATTCTTCCGTGACCGTCACGGAAAAGGTCTATGCGACGTTCCTGTTGCCTACGCTTTCTTCGGAGGTCCGGTCGCGGTTGTCATTTCCGGAATTTGGACCGTCAAATGGTTGATTTTAGACGAGAAAATGCAACTTTTCGGTCATAAAAATCATCTAAATAGAAAAAAATAATTACCTTTGCGTAATAACCTTATGAAAAAATTATATAATTCAGGTGCTATTTGTCAACAAATAGACGTGTAAGATAACAACTTGTCCCGTATTCGCCAAAGAAATCTAACGAATTATAAGTTATCCTTTTACCATCAATTATTAACCAACCAAACCAAAGTACATGAAAAATCTGCTCATCAGAGTTTCCATGGTGGTCGCCCTTCTGGCGGCGGGCCTCACGGCCTTCGCCCAGACGACTGTCAGGGGAACGGTGAAGGATGCGGCCGGCAACGGAGTTGTCGGTGCTTCCGTGTTTGTGCAGGGAACCCACAACGGCACCATCGCCGAACTGGACGGTTCCTATGTCCTTTCCAATGCCAAGGTAGGGGACAAGATCGAGTTCTCCTGCATCGGCTATGCTTCCCAGGTCGTCACCTGGAACGGCGGTCCCCTCAACGTCGTCCTCGACGAGGACTCCGAACTCCTTGAAGGAACGGTCGTCACCGCCCTCGGTATCCGTAAGGACGAGAAGCGGGTCGGTTATGCCGTGAGCTCCATCAATGCCGAGACGCTGAACAACACCGTGTCCCCGTCCCTGGGTTCCGCCCTCTACGGCAAGGCCTCCGGTGTCCGCGTGACCACGGCCCCGGGCGGCGCCACCGGCGCTATCTCCATCAACGTCCGCGGTATCTCCTCCATCACGGGTACCAGCCAGCCGCTTGTCGTCGTGGACGGCGTGCCGGTGCGTAACGGCGATGCCAACAACTCCGACTACTGGAGCGACCAGCGTGTCAACTCCAACGGTCTGACCGACATCAACGTGGAGGATATCGAGAACCTCACCATCCTGAAGGGCGCCTCCGCCACCTCCCTGTACGGTTCCGAAGGTGCGAACGGCGTCGTGCTCATCACCATGAAGCAGGGTAAGAAGAATTCCGGTGTCCATGTGGACTTCAACGCGTCCATCCAGGCCGACCAGGTGGCTTACATGCCTACCTACCAGACGACCTTCGGTCCCGGTTACCCGTATGCTTTCTGGTACCTGGGCCTCGAGGAGGACATCGATTCCCCGAACTACGGCTTCCTGAAGAACCCGCGCAAGGACCGCGACGGCAAGGAGACCTACGGTCCCCAGAACTCCTACTACTATTTCGGTCCCAAGTATGACGGCCGCGAGGTGTACACCCCGACCGGCTACCGTCCCTACAGTCCCGTCACCTCCAACCCGTGGAGCGACGTGTTCCGCACCGGTATCACCCAGCAGTACAACGTGGCGGTCCAACAGGGCGGCGAGCACGGACACTTCCGTTTCTCCTACACTTTCATGGACAATACGCCGAACCAGTACAACTCCCACCTCGGAAAGCACAACTTCCAGGTGTCCGGCAGCCAGGATGTCACCTCGAACGGTGCCGTCAAGCTCGGCTACTCCGTGAACTACATGAACCAGAACGTCAAGAACCGTCCTTACCGTACCTCCCGTCTGGTTACCAACTATGGCGGTATGTTCGGTTCCTTTGACCCGGTGGGCGTCTATCGTGACCGTACCGTCACCGCCGCCGGCTACCAGAACCGCGTGTACACCAGCAATACCCACGAGAATCCGGCCGAAGGTTGGGAATACAGCCCTGCCGTGAGCGCCCTGATCGGCGAGTACTTCTGGAACATCCTCGGCAAGGAGCAGCTGGAGAACAACAACCGTCTCATCGCCAGCGTCACTCCGTCCTGGATGATCACCAAGGGCCTGACCCTCAAGGGCAGCATCGCTACCGACTACACCACCCAGAAGCAGGAGAACAAGGATTACGCCGGAACCAACGCGGCCCTCGCCGGCAGCTATCAGGGCGGTTATTCCATCGCCCACCGCGAGTACACCACGATCTATGGTGACGCCCTCCTCAACTGGGACAAGGACATCACGGACGTCCTCAACCTGAACGCCAACATAGGTTGGTCCGCCCGCCGCGAGATGTACTCCGCGACCAGCACCGGCACCCGTGGCGGTCTGACCGTCGAGAACTGGTTCAACTTCGCGGCCAGCGCCGAGAAGACCAACAACGCCAGCATGGGCTACTCCGACTTCCTGAAGCAGGCCGTCTTCGGCACCGTGGCCCTTTCCTATAAGGACTGGGCTTACCTCGAAGGCACCCTCCGCAACGAGAAGACCTCCACGCTCCGCAACCAGAGCTACTGGTATCCTTCCGTCAACGCTTCCATCATCTTCTCCGAACTGCTGAACCTCCCGGCCTGGGTCGATTACGGCAAGTTCCGTGTTTCCTACGGTGAGGTGGGTAACGCCCCGGCCCTGTACAAGGCTCCGCTTTCCTACTCCCAGAGCACGGCTTCCGGCTACGTGTACAACCAGCTGGGCATGGGCATCGGCAACGACTCCATCCGTCCTGAGCGCACCAAGGAATGGGAGCTCGGTCTGGAAGGCAAGTTCCTGAACAACCGTGCCGGCTTCGAGGTGTCCTGGTACAACAAGAAGATCGTGGACCAGATCCTGGAAACC
This sequence comes from Bacteroidales bacterium, assembly GCA_017464245.1. Taxonomy (GTDB): domain Bacteria; phylum Bacteroidota; class Bacteroidia; order Bacteroidales; family UBA932; genus Cryptobacteroides. The sequence continues at coordinate 17,576 of JAFUDV010000018.1, forward strand.
ACCGTTCCCGCCTCTTCCGGTGTCACCTCGATGCTGATGAACATCGGTATCCTGCAGAACCGCGGTCTGGAAGTCGCCGCCTACGGCACTCCGATCGAGACCCGCGACTGGCGCTTCGACATCAGCGGCAACATCGCCTGGAACAAGAACAAGGTGCTCCAGCTCGCCGAGGGTGTGGAGCGTCTGCAGCACGCCCGTTGGGACAACGGCGCCGCCTACCTCTACTCCTATCCGGGAGAGACGATGGGTGACATCTATGCCTTCGCTCCCGAAACCAACGACAAGGGCGAAAAGATCGTGGATGCCGACGGCTTCTACAAGGTGACCAGCGAGCCCGTGAAGGTGGGCAACGCCATGGCCGACCTCATCGGCGGTTTCGCCTTCGCCCTCAGCTACAAGCGCTGGACCCTGGACATGAACTTCAACTACCAGATCGGCGGTACCGTGTTCAACATGCCTTATCAGTACATGATGGGCCTGGGTACCCTGGCCGAGTCCATGCCTTACCGTGACGTCGAGCACGGCGGTATCGCCTACTACGAGCACGACGGCCAGTCCATCCGCTACGAAGGAAACGACCGGAAGAGCGCGACCGGCGAGACGGTCCATTACGACGGCCGCATTCTCCCGGGCGTGAAGGAAGACGGTACTCCCAACGACAAGATCATCAGCCAGGAGCTCTTCCTCGAGGAGACCTACGGCTGGGGCGTCGGCGGTTATCTCTTCTACTCCCACGCGATGTTCGACAACACGTACCTGAAGTGCCGCGAGATCACCCTCACCTATTCCGTTCCGGATTCCCTGATCCGCAAGTTCAAGTGCAACAGCCTGCGCATCTCCGCATTCGCCCGCAACCCGTTCTATATTTATAAGAACCTCCCGATCTTCGATGCCGAATCCACGGATGGTACCAACTGGACCAGCCAGGTGTGCATCGGCGGTTCCACCTCCACTTCCCGGACTTACGGTCTGTCCCTGCGCGTCAACTTCTAATATGGAAAGACAATGAAAAAGACGATATATTCCCTGATTCTGGTTGTCGCTTCGCTCGCTGCCCTGGCGGCCTGCTCCAAGAATGACTTCGACAGCAAATACTACGATCCCTCCAAGACCACGACGGTGAGCCCGGACAAGATGATGACGGGCACTTTCATGGCCGGCCGGGACTACACCTACAATGCGTACTGGCGCATGTACACCTGGGACAACTACATGGGCAAGCTCGCCCAGACCATCGGTTTCGGCGTGCAGAGCGGTACGATGTACTTCATCAACGACGGTTACGCCAGCGACCGCTGGGGCAACTTCTACAAGACCCTCACCCAGTACCGCGTCGCGGTGAAGACCTGGGAGGCCGAGGACGCGGAGACCCAGAAGGTCGACCGTATCTTCCTGGCCCTGTCCGAGGTGTTCCTGTATGACCATCTGTCCCAGATCGTGGACATCTGGGGACCGGTTCCTTTCTCCAAGGCCGGCTTCCTGGGCGTGACCAACGACATCGCGGACGCCTATCCTGCCTACGACACGGATGTGGACCTGTACAAGATGATGCTCTCCGAGCTGGACAAGCTGTACACGGAGATCAGCGCCTACAAGAGCACGATGACCGACCTGGCGAAAACCAAGCTCGAGCAGCAGGACTTCATCAATGGCGGCGACCTGGACAAGTGGCTGCTGTATGCCAATGCCCTCCGCCTCCGTCTGGGCATCCACGTGGCCGCCCAGGGTTCCCTGGCCTCCGAGGGCAAGGCCGCCGTGGCCGCTGCCGCGAAGCGCGCCCTTCCGACGGATTGGGCGAGCTCCATCAAGGTCATCTCCGACTTTGACGGTTTCAACTACTGGGAGAACTTCCGCGACGGCTTCAAGGACATCAATAATGTCGCCAACCAGAAGATGATCGACGCGATGCAGGTTGCGGGCGAGAACGATCCCCGTCTGCCCGTCATCTACATCCCGAACGAGGCCGGCGACTACTTCGGCGAGTACATCACCGAAACGTCCGAGGAACAGAACGAGCACAATACCTACAATGGGTACGAAGAGCGTTACTATGCCCGCCTGAACGGTGCGACCTTCACCTACAACAACCTTCTCCAGAGCCCGGTCTTCTCCGCCGCCGAGGCGTATTTCCTCCTGGCCGAAGCCTATCAGCAGGGTTATGCGTCCGGCAATGCGAAGGACGCTTTCGTGAAGGGTGTCGTCGCTTCCACCGAGCAGTACTTCAACCAGAACGTGAATTCCGACCAGTCCAAGGGTTCCAACTCCGAGTACTTCAAGAAGTTCGCCGCCGAGGACATCCCGTCCGAGGCCGACGTCATCGCCTATGCGAACAAGGTGTGGGACAAGTACACGGACAAGATGGACGCCATCATGACCCAGAAGTGGCTGCACTTCGGCATCATGCAGGCTCCGCAGGCCTGGACCGACATCCGTCGTACCGGCTATCCGAAACTGGACTATCCGGCTGACAACGGTGCCAGCGTCATTGTCAAGAACATCGCGCAGCGCGTGAAGTATCCGAACAGTGAACTGACGAACAACCGCGCCAATTACGACGCCAATGCCGCCAGTTTCACGGACGACTACTACACCGTCCTCTTCTGGGCGAAGAAGCTCCAGTAATCCGATTCGTGACTGATTCCAAGGTCGGCAGCCATCCGCTGCCGGCCTTTTCTGATTTGGGAAAAACGGCTATATTTGCGCCTGCATTCAAATGGAAAGACGATGAAAAAGGTATTTTTGACGGCTTTGCTGGCCGCATGCGCCCTGGCCGTGTGCTCCACGGGATGCCGCCAGAACGGCGGCAACACGCCGAATGACGCGGCGGATGCCGGAAGCGAAACGAAACCGGATTCCTACACCCCCGACCTTTCCACCCTGGAGGGCCAGTGGCGGGATTCCGTCCATACGGCCCTGGCGTATGCCTATCAGGATGAGGTCCTGAAGATCGGGCAGAATAAGATGCCCATCTGGTGGAAGGTCTTCGGCAGCAAGCCGGCGGGCGGGCGTTCCCTGTACATTTCCCTGCACGGCGGCGGCGCGACGGACCCGTCTGAGAACGACTCCCAGTGGGAAAACCAGAAGGTCCTCTATACCCCGGCGGAGGGCGTGTATCTGTGCCCCCGCGCGATCACGGACACGTGGGACCTGCATTTCCGCCCCGAGTCGGACGGATTCTATGAGCAGATCATCCAGATGGCCGTGGTGTTCCTGGACGTGAATCCGAACAAGGTGTACCTGATGGGGTATTCCGCCGGCGGTGACGGCGTGTGGCAGGTGGCCCCGCGCATGGCGGACCACTGGGCGGCCGCGTCCATGATGGCCGGCCATCCGAACGGCGTGCGGCTGGAATCCCTCCGGAACCTTCCGTTCATGATCTGGTGCGGGGCCAATGATTCGGACTACAACCGCAACAAGGTGTGCGCAGAGTACATCGGGAAGCTGGACGCCCTGCAGGCGGACGATCCGGAGGGCTATGTCCATGAAGGACACATCGTCCCCGGGAAGCCCCATTGGATGGATGGCGAGGATGCCGCCGCGGTTCCGTGGATGGCGAAATACACCCGCAACCCCTACCCGAAGAAGGTGGTCTGGGTCCAGGGCGACGTGGCCAAGGAATACTTCTACTGGCTGGGCGTTCCCGCCGGCGAAGCCAGGAAGGGCAATACGCTCTATGCCGACATTGACGGCAACACCGTCACCATCGGCGACTGCGACTACTCTTCCGTGCGTATCTATCTGAACGAAAAGATGGTGGACCTTTCCCAGCCGGTGACGGTGGTCCATGACGGCAACGTCCTCTTCGAGGACACCCTCACCCCCTCCGACGCCCTTCGCAAGCAGACCCTCTACACCCGCAACGACCTCTCCTACTCCTTCCCCTGCATGGTGGAGGTGCAGCTCTGACCGGTCGTTCCGGTTGAATCGGAAAGAGGCTCGAAGGGAGCCTCTTTTTTGCTTTATTGCGAGAAGTGTTATATATTTGCAAAAAATGTTATCATTATGGAGCCCGCAACGCGCGTACAAACTGCCTTCCGGTTCGAACCTGAGCTGCTGGAACGAATGAAGCGGGAGGCAAAAAAGAGGAACGTTTCTTTAAACAAGTTGGTGGAGGATGCAGTGGAACAGGCCTTACGGCCGAAGTTCCCCGACTTTGGGCCGGCGTTCCCCATTTCCGACGAAATCCGGCAATTACACTGCCTGGAACTGGTCCGGCCGACGGAAGAAGAATTCGCCGCAGACCCCCGGTTGGAATATCTTTGGAAAAAACATGTTGACTATTAAGGTGTTTCTGGACACGAACGTCCTCATCGATGTGCTGTCCGCAGCGAAACGGCCCGCCACGGAATACTCCAGCAGGATATTCCAGGGAATCCGGAATTACAAGTTGGAGGGAGTCATGACGGTCCAGAGCATCGTGGATGCCACCTATGTTTTCCGTCGTGACCCCGGGACGCAAAGTCTTTTCCGTGACAAAATCTTCCAAATCAGGAATTATGTCAATGTGGAGCCGCTGAATGATTTTGACCTGCAGGACGCGTTGCTTTCCGGAGAGCCGGACTTTGAGGATGCCTTACAGGTTTACCACGCCTACCATGCCCGATGTGATTATTTCATCACCTCGGACCGGGAATTGTCAAATCGCCCGCCTTTTTCCGGGATGCAATTCTGCACCCCGGGGGATTTTGTACGGAAGATACAGGAAATGGCGCTTGAGGAGCGAACCAATGGAACCTTGACCCCCGAACGGACACGGGAAGATTAGAGACTGAACTTCAGCGCGACGGGCTCGTTCGCGAGGCCCTTCGGGAGCTTGACCGTCACTTGACCGTCCTTGACTACGGCTTTCACTTTCTTGCCGTTGTTGAGGACGGTCACCTTTCCCTTCGGGAGGTTGCCGGTCCAGGAGAGTTCAGCGGGCAGGTTCTCCCCGTCGGGAAGGGCGTAGATGGCATAGAGGGTCTTGCCGTCCTTGGAGGCGTTGAACCAGATGTTCCCGTCGTTGTAGCGGTCCGTGATGCGGGTGCCGTAGATGGCCTCGCCGCAGCGGCGCAGCCAGGCGCCGATCTCCTGCAGGATGACGATGGCCTCCTCCTGGATGACGCCGGACGGGGTCGGGCCCACGCCCAGGGCGAGGCAACCGCCCTTCGCCGTGATCTCCGCCAGCGTGCCGATGACCTTCCGCGCCGTCTTGAAGCGCGGGTTCGGGGTCCATCCCCAGTCGGTGCCGAGGGTCATGCAGGACTCCCAGGGGTGCCCCAGCTGGGTCTTCGGGACGGACTGTTCCGGGGTCTGGTAGTTCTCGTTCGGGCCCTGGATGGTGCGGTCCACGCTGATGAGGCCGGGGCTCACCTTGCGGGCCTCCGGAAGGATTTCGTTCAGGCCCACCTGGTCGCCGGTGATCCAGCCGCCGTCCAGCCAGAGGATGTCCAGCTTCCCGTAGCGGCCGCCGGTGAGCTCGGTGAGCTGGTTCTTCGTGAAGGTCACGTAGCTCTGCCACCAGTCGGGATGCATCTCCACCTTGTAGTTGATACCGCGGTGCGCCGTGGCATAGTACGGATTCCAGAACCACTCGCAGTGCCAGTCGGGCTTGGAGAAGTAGGCGCCGATCATGAAGCCCTTCGGGCGGAAGGCGTCAAAGACGTACTTCGCGATGTCTTTCTTCGGATTCGAGGCGAAGGGGCCGGCCTTGGCGACGGAGAAGTCCGTGTACTGCGTGTCGAACATGCAGAAGCCGTCATGGTGCTTCGTGGTGAAAATCATGTACTTCATGCCCGCGTCCTCGAAGACGTCGGCCCACTGCTCCGGATTGAAATCGACCGGATTGAACACCTTCGAGAGGCCCCAGTACCACTGCTTGTAGCCTTCGTAGGTGGACCCTTCCGGGCGGGTGATCCAGTCCTCGTTGCAGATGTTCCAGGATTCCACGATGCCGGGGACACTGTACAGGCCCCAGTGCATCAGGACGCCGAACTTGAGATCCTGCCACCGGTCCAGCTTCTCGAGGACGGCCGGGTCGTCGGGCCAGACGTAGCCGTCGGACTGTTCATGGACAAAACTGTTCTGGGCAAGGGCGGAAAGCGCGGCGAAAAAGAGGCCGGCGGAAAGGAGGAATCGTTTCATCGTGGTCTGCATTTGTACAAATATCGGCATTTTCCGGGAAAAAATGTATATTTGCCTCAAATGAAACCGGCCATGAAACAGTTTTTCCTGCTCGCAGTCTCCCTCTTCCTGGCAGTCGCCGCCTTCGGCCAGAGCCTCGAAGGCAGTTGGACCGGAAACCAGTCCCTGACCAAGATGGACGGGGACGACATGTCCACGATGGACATGGACTATACCTACACCTTCACCGGGAATACGTTCACGATCCGTCAGGAAACGAGCGTGGACCTGGGCATCACGGACGTTCCGCCTTTCCTGGTCCTGGCTTCGGTGAGCGGCGACTGGACCCTGGAGGACGGCATCCTGACGATGGCTCCCTCCCGCCGGCCGAAACCCTCGGTGGAGATGAAGGCCGACGGTGTTCCCGGCCTGGTCCGGATGTTCATGGCGGACCGCGTCCGGAAAGACATCGCGAAGGAACTCCGGGAGACCCGGCGGTACGAGGTCCTCATCCTGACCGACACGGCCCTTCTCCTCCGGGAAATCCCCTCTGAGAAAGACCTGAAGGACCCGGACTACGAGCCCGGATCCCTCTCCTTCGAACGGAAATAGGGGCCTTCCGGCCCCCGTTGAAAACCTATTTCCTCTCCAGCTGCGCCTTGAGGAAGTCGATGTCGAAGTACTTCGAGAAGTCCCTCACGGTGACGGAGTCCTCCTCGGATACTTTTACCTCGACGGTTCCCGGAATGTCAATCGGCAGGTCCGGCGGGACACCGCCGTCGATGTTCTGTCCCTTCAGGTCGTTGAGCCGGGCCCGCCGGCCGGGCTCGAGCTTGAGGGACAGCGTCCCGTCCTCGACCGTGGTCAGAAGTACCCCTGCGGCTCTATTTCAATGAAAAAAGGCATTTCAGTGAGGGCTGAAACACCTTTATCGTTTAGACTCTAAATCTTAAATATTCTGATGACAGATAATAAAAAACTCCGACAGCCCTCCTCGGCTCGATGTACAAGTCTCGTTTGTACACTGAAAGATTCATAGATGCCCGATTCTTTGTTCAAGTCTTCTGAAATTGGTTTGTTTTCGACGATAATCGCGAGACTTGTACAACAAAATGCGACTTGGCTATAGTTTCCCTGTACAAGCGAGACATGTACAAGACAGGTACTACGAGACATGTAGCAGCCGGCAGACGACTAGGGTCGTGTTTTAGGGTCCCGTCAGGCGCGAGAACGCAGGTACAACGGTCGATAACGGGAAATCGCCAGCAACTTGCAGACCTTGCTGCGAAGTGCTGACGATTTTCGTTCTCGTGCCCAAAGCCGGGCTCGAACCGGCACGTCTTTAAGGGACACTGGATTTTGAGTCCAGCGCGTCTACCAATTCCGCCATTCGGGCAAAGGACGGTCTCGGAAGGAGACGGATTGCAAATTTACCGCAAAATCTCAAAATTGCAAAATAAATGAAGTATCTTTGCAAGTTATGGGAAAGGAGATTACCGTTACGATCGACGGAAAGGCGGCCGGCCGGGTGGTCGGACTGGACCGGATGGCCGATGCCGGCGCGCTGCTGGGCGGCGAGCCGGAAGTGTTCGTCGTCTATGACGAAAACGTGTCCTGGGTGGCTGCGGAGCTGATAGCGGCCCTGTCCGGAGGGGTACGGGGGAGCATTGCCATCGACGCCTCGGAGGAGGAGAAGTCGATGGACACGGTGCTGCTGATCTGCCGGTCGCTGCTGGAGGCCGGGGCATCCCGCAGGGCGCTCGTCGTGGCTGTCGGCGGCGGGATTACGACGGATCTCGCGGGCTTTGCAGCCAGCATCTACAAGCGTGGGGTGCGGTATGCCAATGTCCCCACGACGCTCCTCTCGCAGGTGGACGCGGCCATCGGCGGAAAGACCGGGGTCAATTTCGACGCCTACAAGAACATGCTGGGGGTGATCGTCCAGCCCGTGTACACTCTCCTGTGTGCCGATGTCCTCCGGACGCTCCCGCGGCGGGATTTCCTGTCCGGGGCGTCCGAACTGCTGAAGACCTTTCTCATTGACAATGAAGACAATCATTACGAGAAGGCGGTGCGCCTGCTCGCATCGGACGCCTTGGACGGGCCGGCCCTGCCGGACGGCCTCCAGGACCTCGTCTTCGCCGCCGCGGCCGTGAAGGCGGGTGTGGTGTCCCGCGATCCGTTCGAGGCGGGCGAGCGCCGGAAGCTGAACCTGGGCCACACCTTCGCCCACGCCATCGAGCACGAAGCCCGGCTCCGGGGGGAGGACGTCACCCACGGCGAGGCCGTGTCGATGGGCATGATCCTCGCCGCCCGGCTGTCCGACGCCCTGGGTGTCTCTGACAGCCTGGAAGCGCGTCTGACACAGGACTTTGCCTTCGCCGGCCTGCCGGTCGCGTGCCCCTATCCGACCGCGTCCCTCGCCGAAGCCATGGACAAGGACAAGAAGGCCGAAGGGGGCCTCGTGCACTTCGTCCTGCCGGAACGCCCGGGCTCCGTCATCCTTCGTGACCTTACTGTCGCGGAGGCCTTACATGCTTTGAAAATATGATTTGTACATCCATACAGAACAAGACGCTGGAGGAAATCCTGGACATCCTGGACAGCGGAGAAGTGGAGATGGCCGAAATCCGGCTGGACCTGTGCGACTTGGACGAGGAGGAAATCGAGGAACTGTTCTCGGAATCCGACGTGCCGCTCATCGCGACCTGCCGCGTCGCCGCCCTGGCGGAGCGCGTGCAGGGCGAGGCGAACCTGCTGGGCAGCGCCGGCGCCGCGCTCTCGGAGGAGGGCCTGTACCTCTCCGAGCCGCGCCGAGGCCGTAACGCCGCCGAGGAACTGGCTGAAAACCAGCTGCTCAAGGCCATCGAAGCCGGGGCCAAATACGTGGACCTGGAAATGGAGGCCCCGCCCATGATGGGCCGGAAGATCCGCCAGGCATGCCAGGAGCACGGCTCCATCCTCATCCGTTCATTCCACGACTTCGCCGGCACCCCGCCCGAGGCCACGCTCCTTTCCCTCCTGGAAAAGGGACGTCGGTTCGGGGGCGAGGTGGTCAAGATCGTGACCACCGCCACCTGCGAGGCCGACCCCGCCCGCGTCCTGAGCCTCTACCGCGAGGCTGAGCCGGGTACGCTCGTCGCCTTCTGCATGGGCCCGGAAGGCCGGGAATCCCGCCTGGAAGCCCTCCGGCAGGGCGCCCCGTTCACTTACGCCTGCCTCACACCCGAAGATGCCACCGCACCTGGCCAATGGACCGCCGCCGAGATGCATCAGGCGGTGTACGGCGGTTTCCGGTTCATCGACGAGGGACCCCGTCCTCTCCAGATGCCGGCGTCCAAAAGCTTTGCGCAGCGGGCCATCATCGCGGCGGCCCTCGCGCAGGGCACGTCGCACCTGACGGGCTATTCGCCCTGCGGGGACAACGAGTCGGCCCTCGCCGCGGCCCGGAAACTCGGCGCCCGCGTAAGGGAGGAGGGCTCCACCCTGGAGATCACGGGCATCGGCGCCTTTGAGAAGTGCCTGTCCATCAGCGAACTGAGCGTAGGCGAGTCCGGTTTCCTCACGCGGATGGTCATCCCCGTGCTGTCGGTCATTGCCGACGCCCCTGTCCGCGTGACGGGCGAGAAGACGCTCCTGAAACGCCCCCTCGCCGGGGCGCACGACATCATGGCGTCGTTCGGTGTGCGGCTGGTTCCGGACAGTTCTGTCAGTCCGGGCGAAGTCGAGAAATCCCATGCCGCCCGGAAGAGCGACTGCTATATCCCGCTGACGGTCAAGGGACCGCTGGTCCCGGGCCGGGCCGATGTCTCCGGCAAGGGCGGCTCCCAGCTGATTTCCGGCCTGCTGGCGGCCCTGCCGCTCTCGGAAAACCGCTCCACGGTGTATGTCCATGACCCGCGCAGTATCCCTTACATGTTCATCACGGTGGACGTCCTCAAGAAATTCGGCATCGAGATCGGCTCCGAGATGGAGGGGGACGACGACTTCCTCCAGACGCAGGACTGGTCCCTGTGCACCGGCGTCACCTTCAAGATGCGCGGTCGTCAGCGCTACCGCGCGGCGGATTTCCGCATCGAGGGCGACTGGTCCGGCGCGGCGAACTTCCTCGTGGCGGGCGCCATCTTCGGCGACGTGGAGGTGGAAGGGCTGGATACCCAGTCCCTCCAGGCCGACATCTCCATCATGGACATCCTGATGGACGCCGGGGCGAGCATGTCCCAGCTGGAGGGCGATACACCCACGACGGGAGCGATCCACGTGACGCGCGCCCCGCTGTGCGCCTTCGACACGGACCTGAACAACTGCCCGGACCTGTTCCCGATCGTGGCGGTGCTCGCGGCTTTCTGCCCGGGCACGAGCCGCATCCGCGGGGCGGAGCGACTGCGCCACAAGGAGACCGACCGCGCCGCCGCCATCGTGGAGATGCTCTCGCAGATGGGCGTTCCCGTCCGGGTGGACGAGGACGAGATGACTGTCGGGGGCATGGGCCTTCCGCAGCGTCTCCTTACCGGTAACCTCCTGAAGGGAGGGAAGTTCACATCCCATGGCGACCATCGCATGGTCATGGCCCTCAAGGTGGCCTCCCTGGGTGCCGACAGCCCCGTGGAGATCGACGACACCACCTGTGTGGCCAAGTCCTTCCCGGGATTCTTGGAAATGTTCGACAGACTATGAATACATTCGGACGGATTTTCAGGGTGAGTCTCTTCGGCGAATCGCACGGAGAGGAAATCGGCGTCACCCTGGATGGCGTGGAGCCGGGCATCGCGCTCTGCGAAAAGGATTTCGAGGCCGATATCGCCCGCCGCCGGAGCGGCGCGAAGGGAACGACTCCGCGCATCGAGGCCGACGTGCCGCGCATCCTCAGCGGCGTGTATGACGGCTATACGACGGGCGCTCCGCTTACCATCGTCTTCCGCAACACGAACACGCGGAGCGGGGATTATGCCAAACTGAAGGATGTCCCGCGGCCCGGCCATGCCGATTTCACGGCGAACGTGAAATACGGCGGCTTCCAGGACCCGCGCGGCGGCGGCCATTTCTCCGGCCGGCTCACGCTGCCCATCGTGGCGGCGGGCGTCGTTGCCAAGAAGATCCTGGGCGAAACCGTGGCGGAGGAGACGCACGGGCATGTGCAGTTCCGCTGTGAGGCCCGCCTGACGGAAATCGGCGGAATCGCCGATCGGGTGCGCTGGGAGGCCGCTCTCGCGCAGGCGCAGCAGGAAGGGGATTCCCTTGGCGGCATCGTGGAATGCGTCGTGGACGGCCTTCCGGCCGGCCTGGGCGAGCCGTTCTGGGACAGCGTGGAATCCTGCCTTTCCCATGCCCTGTTCGCCATCCCCGGCGTCCGGGGCGTGGAGTTCGGCGACGGCTTCGCGGCCGCCCGGATGAAGGGATCGGAGCACAACGACTGCTTCACCCCGTCGGGCATCGACGGTCACGAGGGCCTCGTTACCCCGGTCACGAACCATGCCGGCGGCGTGAACGGCGGCATCACCAACGGCAATCCGCTGGTGTTCCGCGTCGCCTTCAAGCCCACTTCCAGCATCGCCAAGGCCCAGCGGACCTATGATTTCGCGGCGCAGGAAATGACGGACCTCCGGGTTCCCGGCCGTCACGACACCTGCTTCGCCCTCCGCACCCCCGTCATCGTGGAGGCCATGGCTGCCATCGTCCTGGCGGATTTAATCGACAGGGCATGATGGAAAACAACAAACGCCTGCTCTCCATCGACACCCTCCGGGGGCTCGATATGCTGCTCATCATGGGACTGGCCCCGCTGATCGCGCGGACCTGTGAACTGTTCCCCGGCGGGGACCATTGCTGGCTCCTCCTGCAGATGCACCACGCCGACTGGAACGGCCTCACCATCATGGACATGGTCTTCCCGCTGTTCCTGTTCATCGCCGGCCTGTCCTTCCCGTTTTCCTATGCGAAGCAGCGGGAAAAGGGCCGGACTATCTGGCAGATCCACCGGAAGGTCCTCGTCCGCTGCCTGCTGCTCATCCTGCTGGGCATCGTCTATAACGGATTCTTCGCCTTGCAGTTCCCGCAGCGGTATGCGAGCGTCCTGGGCCGGATCGGCCTGGCCTGGATGTTCGCGGCCCTGCTGTATGTCCATTGCAAGACCGTTCCGCGCGTTATCATTGCCGCCGTTCTCCTGGTGGGTTACGGCGTGCTCATCACGCTGGTCGGAGCCCCTGATGCTCCGGCCGGGGCAGGACCGCTGACCCAGGACGGCTGCCTGCACGGATGGATCGACCGCCACCTCCTTCCCGGACGGCTCCATAACGGGAACTTCGACCCGGAGGGCCTGCTGGGCGTGATTCCGGCCACGGTGACAGCGATGCTCGGGATGTTCACCGGGGAGTTCATCCGCGTGCCGGAAGAGAAGGTGGACGGGAACAAAAAGGCCCTCGGGATGTTCGGCGCGGCTGCCGTCCTCCTGGCCGCCGGTCTCCTCTGGAGCCTCGTCCTTCCCTTGAACAAGAAACTCTGGACCAGTTCGTTCGTGCTGGTGGTCGGCGGCGTTTCCATCGCTGTCTATGCCCTTGTCTATTACATCGTTGAAGTGAAGGGGCATGGGAAATGGACCTTCCCTTTCCGTGTGGTCGGCCTGAACTCCATCACCATCTATCTGCTTCAGGGGATCATTCCTTTCCGCGCGGTGTCGGAGTATTTCCTGGGCGGGGTGGCTGCCCTGCTCCCTGGCGGCTGGGGCCCCGTGCTGCTCGCTGCCGGATACATGACCGTGTGCTGGCTGTTGCTGTACTTCCTGTACAGGCAAAAGATTTTTTTGAAAATTTAGGCGTTTTCCGCTGGCTTTTCCCGTCTTTGTGCAGCCCTGATGCCGTGGCCCCGGGTGATCCGGAGGCAATGGAGGATACTGTGGCGCATGGGGTCGGGCTTTCGTCAGGTAAAGATACGGTTTTTGGTTGAATTGTCGAAAAAGATAGCGTATCTTTGCAACCTATGGACCGAAACGAAGAAAATACCATCATACAGGAATTCACCAGCGGGGAGTACAAGGAAGGCTTCGTGACGGACGTGGAGCAGGATTTCGTGCCCAAGGGCCTGAATGAGGACATCATCCGCACGATCTCCCGGCTCAAGGAGGAGCCGGAGTGGCTGCTGGAGTTCCGGCTGGACGCCTTCCGGAAGTGGCAGAAGATGGAGATGCCCGACTGGGCCCATCTGGACCTGCCCCCGATCGACTTCCAGGACATCATCTATTATGCGGCGCCCCGAAAGGACAAGGACCGGCCCAAGGAGATCGACCCCAAGCTGGCGGAGACCTTCGAGAAGCTGGGCATCCCCCTCAAGGAGCGCGACGTGCTCGCCGGAGTGGTGGCCGTCGATGCCGTATTCGACTCTGTCTCAGTCACTACCACCTTCCGGAAGACCTTGGCAGAAAAGGGCATCATCTTCTGCTCGTTCTCCGAGGCGGTGAAGGAGCATCCGGACCTGGTGCGGAAGTACCTCGCCACCGTGGTCCCTTCCGGCGACAACTATTTCGCGGCCCTGAACAGCGCCGTGTTCTCCGACGGGTCCTTCTGCTACATCCCCAAGGGGGTGCGCTGTCCCATGGACCTTTCCAGTTATTTCCGGATTAACGCCCGCGGCACCGGCCAGTTCGAGCGCACGCTCATCGTGGCCGACGAAGGGTCCTACGTGAGCTACATGGAAGGCTGCACCGCGCCGATGCGCGACGAGCAGCAGCTCCACGCCGCCGTGGTGGAGATCATCGTGGAGAAGGACGCCGACGTCAAGTACTCCACCGTCCAGAACTGGTATCCGGGCGACGCGGAGGGCCGGGGCGGCATCCTGAACCTCGTGACCAAGCGCGGCATCTGCAAGGGCTCCGGGGCGCATCTGTCCTGGACGCAGGTGGAAACGGGTTCCGCCATCACCTGGAAGTACCCGTCCACCATCCTGAAAGGCGACAATTCCGCCTCGGAGTTCTATTCCGTCGCGGTCACGAACAACTTCCAGCAGGCCGACACGGGTACGAAGATGGTCCACATCGGCCGGAACACCAAGAGCCGGATCGTCTCGAAAGGCATATCCGCGGGCCGCAGCCAGAACAGCTACCGCGGCCTCGTGCGGATGAACGCCGGAGCGCAGAACGCGCGCAACTATTCCCAGTGCGACAGCCTCCTGATCGGCTCCCGGTGCGGGGCCCATACCTTCCCGGTCATCCGCTCCGACAACCCCACGGCCGTCGTCGAGCACGAGGCCACGACCTCGAAGATCAGCGAGGACCAGCTCTTTTACTGCAACCAGCGCGGCATCGGCCCGGAAGAGGCGGTGGGCCTGATCGTCAACGGGTACGCCCGTGAGGTCCTATCCCGCCTGCCCATGGAGTTCGCCGTGGAGGCGCAGAAGTTGCTGCAGGTATCCCTTGAAGGCTCGGTCGGATGATGGAATGGCTTGATATCGTGATTTTTACCCTGGGCGGGAAGCCGGTGCTGCTGGTGGATTTCATCAGCTCGCTGCTGGGGCTTGCCTGCGTTTTCCTCGCGGGCCGGAACTCGAAGTACAACTTCTGGGTGGGCTACCTGTACACGGCCGCCCTGTTCTTCCTGTTCTGGTCGCGGAACCTGTACGCGAACCTGCTGCTTCAGCCCATCTCCCTCGCCATCAATGTGTTCGGCCACTGGCGCTGGACGCATCCGAAGGAGGAGGAACGCTCGTCGGAGGATGCGAACAAGCTGAAAGTCAGTATGCTGACCTGGTCTCAGCGGGGGTTCACTGTGGCGGCCATCCTCGTCATCGCCCTCCTCTGGGGCTGGGTGATGAAGACCTTCTTCCCGGCCAATCCGGCCCCCTACCTGGACTGCTGCGTGACGGTGCTGATCCTCACGGCCCAGCTCCTGAGCGCCCTCAAGAAGTGGGACTGCTGGCTGGCCTGGCTGCTGGTGAACGTGACGCAGCTGATCCTGCACATCAGCGTGGGCAACGTGTTCATGCCCATCGTGAGCGGACTGTACCTGGTGAACGGCCTGTGGTCGCTCGCCTCCTGGATGAAACTGTACAAGAAAAATGGATAACTTGTTGGAAATACATAACTTGCACGCCCGTATCGGCGACAAGGAGATTCTGAAGGGCATCGACCTCACCCTGAAGCGGGGCGAGATTCACGCCGTCATGGGCCCGAACGGGGCCGGAAAGTCCACCCTGAACGCGGTCCTGACGGGCCGTTCCGACTACGAAGTGACGGAGGGCACCGTCCTTTACGACGGAAAGGACCTCCTGTCCATGGCGCCGGAAGAGCGCAGCTGGGCCGGCCTCTTCCTGAGTTTCCAGTATCCGGTGGAGATTCCCGGGGTGACCATCACGGCATTCATGAAGGCGGCGGTGCAGGCCCGCCGGAAGGCCGCCGGCCTGCCCGAGATGAAAACCGCCGAGTTCCTGAAACTCCTCAAGGAGAAGATGGCTTTCGTGCAGATGAAGCCCGAATTCGCCAAGCGTGAAGTGAACGTGGGCTTCTCCGGCGGCGAGAAGAAGCGCAACGAAATCTTCCAGATGGCCATGCTGGACCCGACCCTGTCCATCCTGGACGAGACGGACTCCGGCCTGGACGTGGACGCCCTGAAGATCGTGGCGGACGGGGTGAACGCCCTCCGCTCGCCGGAAAAGTCGGCCATCATCATCACGCATTACCAGAAGCTTCTCGAATATGTGCAGCCGGACGTGGTGCATGTCCTCAAGGCCGGACGCATCGTCCATACGGGCGGGCGCGAGGTCATCGACGCCATCGAGAAGGCGGGATTCGACCAGTTCTAGCCATGGGATACGGGAATTACAGAGATCCTTTCGCGGGACGCCGTCCGGAGTATGTCGTCCGGGCGGGGGAGAAGCTCTCGCTGAGCTTCGTCGTGCTGCCCGGGGAATCCCGGGATATCGACATCGCCGTGGACCTGGTCGGCGATGGGGCCGAGGTGGACCTCAAGGGCCTGTACCTGTGCACCGGGGACGAGCAGGTGAATTTCCGCATCCTGGTGCACCACCGCGTACCGGGCTGCCTTTCGCACCAGCTGTTCAACGGCCTGGCCGGCGGGACTTCCCGCGTGCGCTTCGAAGGCCGCATCGTGGTCGCTCCGGACGCCCAGAAGACGGAGGCGTACCAGGAAAACCACAACATCCTCCTCTCGGACTCCGCCCGCGTGGAGACCACCCCCCAGCTGGAAATCTATGCCGATGACGTGAAGTGCTCCCACGGGGCCACCATCGGTCGGCTGGACGAGGACGCCCAGTTCTACATGCGTACCCGCGGGATCCCCGAGAAGGAAGCCCGTGTACTCCAGATGATTTCCTTCCTCTCCCCGGTCACGCCCGAGGGAGAGCGGGAAAGGGTGGAAAGCGCCCTTGCCGATTCCGTATAATACGATGCTGCCCATGACCGCCTACGATCCCCCCACCTGCCGAATCATCCTGCTCCAGGAAGAGCAGGCGCTCCTGACGGGAAGTACGGAGCCCCTTCCCATCGATCCGTTCGACCCTGAATTCGACTGACGGCCATGCGGAAGGTAGTTTGGATGATGGCGGCGCTGCTGCTTGCCGCCTGCAGCAAGGAAGTGCCGGTTTCCGTCCCGGAGGAGGAAACCTGGACGCTGACGGCCGGTTTTGCCGGCCCTGAAGAGGCGGATACCCGTTCCCGGCTGGATTTCGATGCGTCGGCTGCGTCGGTCCTGTGGTCCAGGGGCGATGCCTTCAAGATGGTGATGATGACCCCGACGGGATATAGGGCCGCGACCTATACGACGCAGGATGACGGGGTGGAGAAGGCGGTCTTCGTAACGGGATCCTCTCCCCTTTCGGGAGATTCGTTCACTTCCGGTTATCCGGCCTCCGTTTACCGGGTGGGCCGGAAGGATGAGAATGAGGCGTACCTGATCACGCCGGTTCCCTCCGAGCAGAAAGCCATTCCCGGCGGCATCGAAGAAGGACTCAACCGGGCGGCGGCCTGGTCTTCCTCCCAGACGTCGGACCTGCTGTTCTACAACATGCTTTCGTATGTGCGTTTCCGTCTGGAAGGGGCGTGCGTGGAATCCCTTTCCTCCGTCACTTTGTCCGCCGGGACGACGGTGGCCGGCGACGCGACGGTCTATTTCGAAGGGGGACGCCCGGTTATCGACTGGTCCAAGAATTGGAGCAACGTCACCGTTCCGCGCTCGACGGAAATCACGCTGACGGGCCCTTTCGAAGTCGGGAAAGACTACCTGATCGCCCTGGTTCCGGCCCGATTGGAGGGCTTCGACCTGGCCTTTACCGGGACGGACGGCCGTCGTCTGTACAAGCATTCCTCCAAGTCGGTGACGCTGGCCCGTTCCAGGATCCTGGACATCGGAACGGTCCGTCTGGGAGACAGTTGGGAGCAGGAGACCCCGGAGGTTGTCGAATATGTCCACCAGGTCAAAGGAAGCCGGAAGAATGTCATCTGCGTCCTGGCCGAGGGATTCACGGAAGATGAGCTGGACGAGTTCGGGCGGCGTGCGAGGAACGCCGTCGACTATCTGTTCAGCGTGGAACCGTTCAAGTCCTACAAGGAGTACTTCACGGTCTATCTGCACCGGGTCGCCTCCAACGAGTCCGGAGCATCGGTCACGGACGGGAACGGCAACGTCGTGACGGCACGGGATACATATTTCGGCGCCCAATGGGGAGAGAGTTCCTACGATGACATGAGTGCCGATGCCTCGAAGATCCGTCAATACATCAAGGACCATTGCCCGGAAGTGCTCAGCGGCGAACTGAGCTATTCGGACGTGCCGGCCCTCCTGCTCGTCAATGACACCCGCTATGGCGGCCGCTGTACTTCCTACACCAACGGATGGGGGTATTGTATCTGCCCCTATACGTATGGCGGCGGCACGGTGCGCTGGTCGTTCCCCGCATATCAGGCCGTGAACCCGGCGGATGACTCGGAAGGATACCGGGAAACGACGGACAGCGAGCGGGATGCGCTGGGGCGGAATGTGGGCGACTGGCGGAACACGATGCTCCACGAATTCGGCGGCCATTGCTATTCCCGGCTGACGGACGAGTACTGGAAAACAGCCTATGTCTCCGAGCCGGGCGGCATCATCGGACACGCTTATGCGACGCCCTATGCCTTGAACGCCTCAGGATATTACGACAGGTACGTCCCCTGGCAGGAGGACCTGCTGGACTGCTTGGACGAATGGAAGGCCTTGAACCCCGATTATGGGCGCATCGGCCTGTATCAGGGGGCGATGTCCTCCCTGTATTTCCGTTGGCGCAGCGAGCCGGTGAGCTGCATGATCGACAACCGGCCTTACTTCAATACCTGGTCCCGGATCCTGATCGTGCGCCGGATCCTGGAAAAGGCTGGAGAGGAGTTCGACATGGCCGCTTTCCGCGAGAAGGACGTGACCGTCGATCCGGTCCGGCCGGCCGCCGGCCTTTCCGCCGTGCAGCGGCGTCGCATCCGCGCCCAGGCGGAGATGGTCCCTGAAATGCCGCTTCTGCTTCCGCCGGTCATCCTTGACGACGAAGAAGATTGAGATGATGCGTCTGCCTGTCATACTCCTCCTGCTGGCGGCCATTTCCTGCCGTCCGTCGGAGAACCGTCTGCTGGAAGAGCTGGACGGCTATGTGGCGCGTTCCGATGAGTATCAGCACCGGAAGGAGCATCAGCTGGAAGCGCTCCGGTCGCTGTCCGTATCGGCCCGCGATCCGCAGTCGCGGGCGGACCTGTTCCTCCAGACGGGAGAGGCTTACTTCAGCTACAAATATGATTCGGCCCGTTTCTACCTGAACCGGAGCCTGGACCTTGCCGCCGACCTGGGAGACGGCCCGCGCTATCAGTCGGCCCTTCTGCGGCTGGGACACCTGGATGCGAAGGCCGGGCATTTCGTGGAGGCGTACAGCACGTTGTTCACCCAGGTGGACACGCTGCTTCTCTCTCCGGAGGACAAGGCCGATTATTTCTACTACGCCTACGACCTGTGCAAGGACCTGGAAGGGAATGCCGTTTCCCTGGAAAGCCTGCCGGCGCCGGACCGCCTGGCCTATCGGGAACGCCTGTACGGCCTTTTCCCCGAAGAATCGGCCCCCTGGCGGACGGCCCGGATCGACGAACTGCTGGAGGAGGGGCGCCTGGACGAGGCGGAGTCGCTGGCCATGAAGCTGGCCTCCTCCGTCCGGCCGGATGACCGGAATTATGCCATGTACGCCTATATCCTGGCGGACATCGCCGCCCGGCGCAGCCAATCCGCGACCCAGCTGGAATGGCTCGTCAAGTCGGCGGAGAGCGATTTTGTCAATGCGGTCAAGGACTACGCCTCCCTGACCATCGTCGCGCAGATCCTGACCGGTTCCGACATCGACCGGGCGTTCCGTTACATGCGGAAGGCACAGGAGGATGCCATCTTCTACAACGGGATGCTCCGTCCCTGGCAGATTTCCCAGTCCTTCAACATCATCCAGCGCGCCTACGAGGACGCCCGTGACCGGCTTTCCCGCCTGGCGAGGCTGGCGTCCATCCTGCTGGCCGTCCTGGTCATCGCCCTGCTGGCGGCTCTGCGGATCCTGTTCAAGCGGTCCCGGAAACTGTCCCGGACGCAGCGGGAGCTCCAGGAAAGCAACCGCCAGCTGGCGCTCAAGAACGACGAACTCTCCGGCCTGAACCGGGAGATCACGGAGGCCGGCCAGATCAAGGAGGCCTACATCGGCCGGATCCTGGACCTGATGTCCGAGAACGTGACGAAGATGCAGGCCTATGACAATCATGTCCGGCTTGCCCTCAAGCAGGGAAAGGCGGCCGAACTGCTCAAGGAACTGTCCATCTCCACCCGTTCGGACGATGAGCTGCAGGCGTTCTACCAGACCTTCGACACCACTTTCCTTGCCTTGTATCCCGATTTCGTGGAACAGTTCAACGCCCTGCTCCGGGAAGAGGCGCGGGTGTATCCCAAGAAAGGGGAACTGCTGTGCACGGAACTTCGGATCTTCGCCCTGATCCGTCTGGGAATCGAGGATTCCACCCGCATCGCCTCCCTGCTCCACTACTCCGTGAACACGATCTACAATTACAAGGTGAAGGTCAAGAACGGGGCGCTCAGAGACCGGGAATCCTTCGAGGAACAGGTGAAATCCATCGGAATTTAGCTACTGATTCAACTACTTTTTTTGAATCATTTTTTAACGGAACGATTTACTTGTCAAATGGTTCCGTTTCCTATGCGTCCACTTTTTCTGTCACTTTCTCCTTTCGTGCGCGCGAATCCTCTATATTTGTACCGTAACAACCGCCTGAAACACAACCATTCATAATAACCAACGCACAACAAACCTACAAGCGTATGAAAAAATTTGCTGCCCTAATCCTCGCATTAGGAATGAGCTTGGCGGCCCTTGCGCAGAACGTCACCCTTAAGGGTGTCGTCCATGACGCGGCGGGCCAGCCGATCGTCGGCGCTTTCGTCGTTGAGCAGGGTACCCAGAACGGCACGATGACCGGACTCGACGGCGAGTTCGTCATCCGTACCGCGGCGGGCTCCTCCGTGGAGGTCTCCTGCATCGGCTATGCGCCCCAGACCATCGCCATGACGGCGGACCAGGACCTGGTCATCGTCCTCCAGGACGACACCCAGATGCTGGACGAGACCGTCGTCGTCGGCTATGGCGTCCAGAAGAAGAGCGTCGTCACGGCCTCCATCTCCAAGGTGGACGGTGACGCCCTCAACACCGTCCGGGCCTCCACCGTGAACGACGCCCTCAAGGGCAAGGTCTCCGGTGTCCAGATCACCCAGGCCTCCGGCCAGCCGGGTTCCGGCTCCCAGATCAAGGTCCGCGGTATCGGCTCCGTCAATAATTCCGACCCGCTGTACATCGTGGACGGCATGCCGGTGGACGGTGGCATCGACTACCTGAACCCGACCGACATCCAGTCCGTGGAAATCCTCAAGGATGCCGCCTCGGCTGCCATCTACGGTGCGCGTGCCGCGAACGGCGTCGTCCTCGTGACCACCAAGTCCGGCAAGAAGGGACAGGCCAGCATCACCTACAACGGCAGCTACGGCTGGCAGAACCCCTGGCGCAAGAAGGAAGTCCTGAACGCCACGGAATACATGACCATCATGAACGAAGCCCGCATCAACGACGGCGGCGCTCCCCTCTATTCCTTCGAAGAGATCGCGGCTGCAGGAAAGGGCACCGACTGGCAGGACGAGACCTTCTATTATAACGCGCCTGTCACCCAGCATCAGCTGTCCATGACCGGCGGTACGGACAAGGCCACCTACTTCCTCTCCCTGGGCTACTTCAGCCAGGCCGGTATCGTGGGCGGCAACTTCGACAAGTCCAACTACGACCGTATGTCCCTCCGTTCCAACAACACGTATGTCCCGTTCGAGACGAGGGACCGCGATTTCCTGAACAAGCTCACCATCTCGGCGAACCTGGCCTATTCCTTCATCACCTCCAAGGGCATCACCACCAACTCCGAGTTCGGTTCCGTCCTCGGCTCCGCCGTGGCGTTCAACCCCACGATTCCGGTGTATGCCGACGAGGCCACCGCGGCCGAGATCCTCGCCGCCCATCCGACGGCCATCGTCGCCGCCGACGGCCGGGTGTATTCCCTCCCGCCGACCGGTTACCAGGAGCTCACCAACCCGCTGGCGAACCTGGACACGCCGTCCAACACGATCTACAACACCCATAAGTTCGTGGGCAACCTCTCCGCGGAACTCAACATCCTCCCGTACCTGAAGTTCAAGAGCAGCTTCGGCGCCGACCTTGCCTTCTGGCGCAACCGCGGCTACGGCTTCGAGCAGTACAAGAGCTCCATGAACCAGACCCTGCAGAGCTGGGTCTCCATGGGCATGAACGAAGGCCTCCGCTGGCAGGTGGAGAACTACTTCTCCTACAACCAGCAGGTGGGACGGCACAACTTCGCCGCCGTCCTGGGCCAGTCCGCGATGAGCTATTCCTCCATCTATGTGTCCGGCACCGACTACCGGCTCAAGGAGACCAACCCGGCCCTCGCCTACATCGACTCCGCCATCGGTGACACCGACGACGAGCGCACTTCCGGCGGTACCGGCAACATCGACCATCAGCGTCTCGCCTCCTACTTCTTCCGTTTCGACTACAACTTCGACGAGCGCTACATGCTGGAGGTCACGGTCCGCCGCGACGGTTCCTCCCGCTTCGGCCCCGGCCACAAGTGGGCCACCTTCCCGGCCGCTTCCCTGGGCTGGAACCTCTCCAACGAGCCTTGGTTCAAGGCCGCTTCCATCTCCTGGATCAACCAGCTCAAGCTCCGCGCCAGCTGGGGTAAGAACGGTAACGAGAACATCGGCAACTTCCGCTATGCATCCCTGATGGACACCGGCCAGGATTACTACTTCGGCAACACCGGCGACTACGGTACCCTGAGCGCGGGTTCCTCTCCGGCCGCCCTTGCGAATCCGACCATCCGCTGGGAGGAGTCCGAGCAGACCGACCTCGGTTTCGACGGCCGCTTCTTCGGGGACAAGCTCTCCTTCGGCTTCGACTACTATAACAAGAAGACCAACGGCATGCTCATGGACATGCCCATCCCGTCCTACGTGGGCCAGGGCGCCCCGATGTCCAACCTCGGCGACATGCGCAACTGGGGTTACGAGTTCGAGCTGGGCTGGCAGCAGCAGGTGGGCGACCTCCACTATGCCGTCAACGCCAACGCCTCCCTCCTCCGCAACCGCCTGATCAACCTGGGCAACTCCTCCGGACAGGCCGTGTACCAGAGCAACGGCGCCTCCGGCGTGGGTGACTACGTGAAGGGCTCCAACGGCGAGGTCTGGCCGTACTTCTACGGCATGAAGACCGACGGCATCTTCCAGAACTGGGACGAGGTCAACGCCTACAAGAACAAGGACGGCGGCCTCATGCAGCCCAACGCCCAGCCCGGCGACGTGAAGTTCGTCGATTTCAACGGTGACGGCTATGTCAATGACGACGACCGTACCAAGATCGGCAAGGGTATGCCCGACTGGACCTACGGTGTCACCTTCTCCGCCGACTGGAAAGGCTTCGACGCCAACCTGTTCTTCCAGGGCTCCATCGGCAACCAGATCTTCGACTACTCCATGCGTGGCGACGTCCCTGCGATGAACCGCCCGGCCTGGATCCTGAGCCGCTGGATCGGCGAGGGGACCTCCAACCGCATCCCGCGCCTGACGAACGCCAACCCGAACCAGAACTGGCGTTCCTCCGACATCTGGGTGAAGGACGGTTCTTTCCTCCGCCTGAAGACCGCCCAGATCGGTTACACCATCCCCGCCAACATCCTCCGTGCGGTCTTCGTCAAGGCCCTCCGCGTGTATGTGGCCGGCGAGAACCTCCTGACCTTCACCAAGTATGACGGCTTCGACCCGGAAATGGCCTCCGACGGCTACACCACCATCGGCGTGGACCGCGGCATCTACCCGCAGGCCCGGACCATCACCGTCGGCGCTTCCATCACCTTCTAAAATGCATACGGTTATGAAAATCTACAAGATATTTGCGCTTGCAGCCGTCGCCGGCGCCGTCCTTACTTCCTGCGGCGAAAAGTTCCTGACTGCCCATGCGACCCATCAGGGCGAGGCGGGTGCCGCCGCGACGGAGGGTGCCATTTCCTCCTATGTGACGTCGGCCTACCAGCTCCTGCTGTTCGACTCCTACGCGAACTACAACTACAATGAGGTCCTGCTCCTGTCCGACCTCCGCTCCGACGATATCTACAAGGGCGGCGGCGACGCGGGCGACCAGTCCTGGATGTACCACCTCTCCCTGTTCCAGATCCCGGCTTCCGAGAGCCCGTCCGGCCTGTGGAGCATCTACTACACCGGTATCGCCCGTGCCAACAACGCGCTGATCGCCTGTGACAACGCCGTGGGCTTCGATTCCGACATCGCCAAGCGCAAGCTCGCCGGCTACCGTGCCGAGGCCTACTTCCTCCGCGCTTACTACCTCCACCACCTGTGGAAGATGTACGGCAACATCCCGTTCTTCACCGAGCCCCTGCCGGAGCCGTTCATGGCCAAGCAGAGCACGGCCGACGAGATCTACGGCTACATCCTGGCGGACATCGCCAATGCCGAAGAGGCCGCAAAGGAAGCCGGCGACGAGTTCCCGATGTACACCAACGGCACTGCCAAGCAGGCCCGTGCCAACCTGGCCGCCGTGTACATGCTCAAGGCCCGCGTCGTGATGTACCAGAACGACAAGACCCGGTTCAACGAGGTGGCCGCCAACATGGCCGAGATCATCAACAGCAACACCTATGCCCTGGTGGATTTCGACAGCCTGTGGACCGGCGAGGACGCCAACGAGTTCACCCGCGAGTCCATCTTCGAGAGCAACCAGATGTCCGACGGAAAGCGTGACTGGGGCAGCGCCTGGGCCGGCTGCGGCACGAACCTGCCTGCCTTCATCTCTCCGAACGAACTGTCCGATCCCGTCTTCTGCGGCGGCTGGGCCTTCGGTCCGGTGCGCCAGAGCACCTGGGACATGTACGAGGAAGGCGACGTCCGTCGCGAGGGCTCCATCAACCGATTCGAGCCCGGCACCTACGGCCCGCGTTTCCAGGACACCGGCCTCTTCCAGAAGAAGTATGCCGCCCGGACCGCCCTGCGTTCCAAGATCGGTACCGTGGACCTGAACTATCCGAACAACCTGATCCTCTTCCGCTATGCGGAGACCCTCCTGAACTATGCCGAGCTCGTGGGCTGCCAGGGCGCTTCCGCCGCCGGCGGCGTGTCCGCGCAGGCCTGCCTGGACGAGATCCGCAGCCGTGCCGGCCTGGGCTCCATCCCTGTGACTTTCGAGAACGTCAAGCTCGAGCGCCGCAAGGAGTTCGTGGGCGAGGGCATGCGTTTCTGGGACCTCGTCCGCTGGGGTGACGCCGCCAAGGTGCTCACCGAGAACGACGCTGAGCACCAGAGTGTCCGTACGTTCAACCCGGACAAGGACAAGTGGGTTCCCATTCCGCAGAGCGAGATGAGCCGCACCGAGGGCACGGGCGAGTATGAGCTCAAGCAGAATCCTGGTTATTAATCGATTAGAAGCTTCGTATCATGAAACATATCTTCAAGACCGGACTTTTCATCGTCGCTGCGGGGGCTCTCCTGTTCTCCTGCAAGCCGATGGACAAGGATGACTATCAGCTGGGCAAGGCGGTGACGGCGGACCAGTTGGACTTCACGTACGCTCCTTCCTCGTCCACGCCGAATATCATCGTGCTGAAGAACACCTCGTCGGCCCAGGGCGTCGCCCTGTGGAACCTGGGCAACGGCACGACCGTCAAGGGTGACGAGGTGACGGCCACCTATCCCTTCAAGGGGGACTATACGGTCACGATGTCCCTCTATACGACCGGCGGCGGCGCCGCCGTCTCCAAGGTGGTCTCCATCGCGGCCGATGACTACGGCCTCCTGGACACCCCCGGATTCAACGCCCTGACCGGCGGCGCCGGCGCGGCGGAGGGAAAGACCTGGGTCTTCGCCAAATACACCCGCGGCCACTTCGGCGTGGGTGATGTGACCGTCGCTCCGGAAGCGGGCGGTCCGGCCTGGTGGCAGTGCGATCCGCTGGGCAAGGAAGGCTGCTCCCTGTATGAGAACGAGTATACCTTCATCCAGAAGGGCACCAAGCTCATCTGGAAGAACGAAGGGAACATCTACACCAACGAGAACGGTATGAACCACCTGGGCATCCAGGGAACGCCCAATGCCGCCGTCGGCGACTTCGACGTTCCCTATACCCCGGCTGACAACCTGACCTTCTCCCTGGACGAGGATGCGATGACCCTCACCCTGAGCGGCGGTGCCTTCATCGGCTTCTATACCGGCGTGAGCACCTATCATATCATCTCCATGGACGAGCACCAGATCTGGCTGTGGTGCAGCAGCGCGGCCGAGCCTGGCAACGCCTGGTACTTCATCCTCGTCCCCAAGGACGAGCTGAAGGAACCCGAGGTGGAGCCCGAACCGGAGCCCGACCCGAAACCGGACCCCGAACCCGCCTGGTTCCGTCCGAACAAGGAGACGAACCTGCTCCGCACCGCCTTCGACTATGAAAGCTGGTTCAGCGGCGCCGACTGGGGCGGCGGTCTCGAGCCCGGCGTTTCGGTGAAGAACAACATCACCATCACCGTTCCGGCCGGCATCGGCGGCGGCGAATGGATGGGTCAGTTCAAGATCCGCACGCATGTCCCCGCCGACGCCCGCGAGCGCTTCGACTTCAGCTGCAACATCGCCTCCACCCAGGCCGGTACGGCCACTGTCAAGATGACGGCGGACGACGACCCTGCCGGCGACGAGTTCTTCTATGACGGCAACGTGGCCGTCGGAGGCGGCGCCTCCGTGACCTACGAGCAGGCGGACCACATGATGAACCACGCCACGGAGAGCATCCTGCTGGTGTTCGACTTCGGCCGTTTCCCGGCCGGCGCCGTGATCACCATCAGTGACCTGTGCCTCCAGAAGCATATCCCGCTCAGCGAGAAGCCCGAGGTCGTGAACCTGTGGCCCGCGGCCAGCGTGACCACCACCCAGTGGTTCAGCGGTGCCGACTGGGCCGGTACCCTGACCGCCGACTACAAGATGCTGGAAGGCAACGGATTCGAGATCACGATTCCGGAAGGCATCGGCGGCAGCGAGTGGATGGGCCAGTTCGCCCTCCATACCGACATCGCCGTCCAGGCTTCCCACGAGTACGAGTTCTCCTGCAAGGCCGAGTCCACGGCGGAGTCCGCCATCACCGTCAAGATGACGAACGATCCGGAAGCGGATTCCAAGGTCCTCTTCTATGACAACGGCATGCAGCTCCGCGAAGGAACCGTCACCCTCAAGAAAGTGGGTGTCAAGCCCGCTTCCGAGGACGCCGAGGCCGTGATGCTCATCTTCGACTTCGGCCGCACCCCGGCCGGCACGAAGGTGAAGGTCACCGACATCGTGCTCCAGGAATACATCGACTAAAACCCGAACCTCGAAGGGCGGGCTCCGTGTCCGCCCTTCCTTTTTACCTTGCCATGAATAAGATGCTGTCCTTTCTGACCCTTTCCCTCCTTCTGCTGGTGTCTTCCTGCGGCGGTACCACGCCGGATCCCGATCCGGTTCCTTCCAAGCCCACCATCACTTTCCCTTCCTCCGAAGTGTCCATCGCTCCGGAAGGGGAGACGGTGTCCTTGCGCGTGCAGGCTTCGGCTTCCTGGACCGTCGAGACCGACGGGCAGGACTGGTACACCCTCGTGTCCGGCAACAAGATCTTCGCGGGCGAAAGCCTCCTGAAGGTCCAGGCCCCCGAAAACGTGACCGGGGCCGCCCGGAGCGCGACGCTGCGTTTCTCCAGCGGAGACGCCAAGGCCGAACTCCGGCTTTCCCAGGGCATCCTGGTGGCGAAGCTGACGTTTACGCCGGCGTCGGGGGCGGTCGACGGCAACGGCGGCGAGCTGGTTTTCCAGGCGGAGTCCAACTCCTCCTGGACGCTGGATGAGACCGGTCTTCCGTACTGGGTGTCGCCCAACTTCAAGACCATCGGCAAGGGCGAAACCGAGCTGAAGGTCAAGGTCCTGAAGAGCTACGTGGCCGAGAAGCGCACGGCGGTCCTCCGCTACCGCTGCGAAGGAGCCGAGCAGACGATTACCGTGGAACAGGGAGAAGGCACGCCTGTCGAGGACGGCGCCTATGTCCCGGAGGGGTACGGCCTCGTGTGGCAGGACGATTTCTCCAAGGACGGCGTCCCGGATACCGACGACTGGTGGTATGAGACCGGCGCCGGCGGCTGGGGAAACAACGAGATCCAGGAATACGTGGCCGGCAGCAAGAACGGCTACGACCTGGCCTCCGTTTCCGACGGCACGCTGAAAATCAAGGCGCAGAAGATTGGCGGCAAGGTGTATTCCATCCGGATGAACACCCACCAGGGCTGGAAGTACGGCTATTTCGAGGCCCGGATCAAGGTGTCCGACGTCCCGGGGGCCTGGCCGGCCTTCTGGATGATGCCCCGGAATTTCACCGCCTGGCCCAAGGACGGCGAGATCGACATCATGGAGTACGCCATCTCCACCCAGGGGAAGGACAAGTCCTCCTCCAGCATCCACTGCAACGCCTTCAACTGGCCCGCTGGGACGCAGAAAACCCATGTGCAGGCCGTTCCGGGCGCCGCATCCGAATTCCACGTGTATGCGATGGAATGGACGGCTTCCTGGATGAAGTTCTATGTCGATGGCGAACTGCACCTGACCTTCAACAACAACGGAAAGGGCTACGACAGCTGGCCTTTCGACCAGGCGTTCTACGTGAAACTGAATATGGCCTGGGGCGGCAACATGGGCGGAACGACGGATGACAGCCAGCTTCCGGCCGTGTACGAAGTGGATTACGTCCGTGTCTATCAGAAGTAGCATCCCGCTTTTCCTTGCGGCCGCGCTGCTCGTGGCCTGCCACCCCGACGAGGTTGTCGAGGAGGCGGCCCGGCTGCGGTCCGTCTCCGTGACGGAAACGGCGCTTGTCCTGCCGGAAGGCGGGCAGGCGCTGCTCCATTTCAAGGTGCAGGACCCCGGATATCCCCTGGACCTCCGGGTAGGCGATTCGCGGGGTTCGGTGTCCCTGACGCTGTTCGACGGCAGCGCCCCGCAGTATGTCCGCCTGACGGAGGTTCGCGCGGACGGCGCGGCGGGCAGTTACATCGCTACGCTCCAGGACCGGGGAGACAATGACTTCCAGGAAGATGTCTATCTCCGGGTCCGCTCTTCCGAGGGCAGTGTCGTGACGGCTCCGCGCGTCGCGGTCCAGGGGTCCGCTTTCCAGGAGCAGGAACAGCTGCTGGTGGATACCGGGCTCCCGGTTGTCATCGTGGACACGCAAGGAGGGCGGGCGGTCAATTCCAAGGAGACGTTCGTTCCCGGAACGGTCCGGATCCAGGGCGTCGGTTCCTGGGACGGCCTCGCGGAAACAGGCTGCGAAATCCGCGGCCGCGGCAATACGACATGGACCTGGCCCAAGAAGCCTTATCTGCTGAAACTCACCGAGAAACAGCATGTCTTCGGGATGCACAAGCACAAGCGCTGGGTGCTGCTGGCGAATTTCATGGACCGGACCCTGATGCGGAACCTGGTGTCCATGAAGGTGGCGTCCATGATGTCCAACCTCGCCTGGACGCCCGGCTGCGTGCCGGTGGAGCTGGTCCTGAACGGACGGCACATGGGCTCGTACCTGCTGATCGAGCAGGTGCGCGTGGACAACCACCGGGTGGCCATCACGGAGATGACTCCGGAGGACAACACCGGCGACGCCGTGACCGGCGGCTACCTGCTGGAGCTGGATTTCCACTATGACAATCCGGTCCAGTGGACGGATCCGCACGGACACAACAACCAGTGGGGGAACGGGATTCCCTTCGGCGTGAAATATCCCGATCCCGACGAAATCACCCCGCAGCAGGTCAATTATATCAAAGGCTACATTTCCGAAGCGGCCAACACGTTGTACGGCAACGATTTCAAGGACCCTGACAAGGGGTATGCGAAGTACATAGACGTGGACTCCTTCATCGACTACTGGATCGTCTTCGAGGTGATGGGGAACCACGAACTGGGAAACCCCGGCAGCGTGTTCATGCACAAGGACCGCGGCGGCAAGCTGGTCGCCGGCCCCTGCTGGGATTTCGACTGGGGTGTGCTGTCATACAACACTTCCCCCCAGGCCCGGACCGGCCTTGTCAACGGCAGCGCTATCTGGTACGGCCGCCTGCGGCAGGACCCGGCCTTCGAGGCGAAGCTGAAGGCCCGGTTCAACGAGCTTCTGCCCCAGTTGGAGACCATCCCGGACTACATGGACGAGTGCGAAAAGCTGCTCAAGGCCTCCGCCGGTCTCAATTTCGCGATGTGGAATCCCGCCGAGGACGCCTCCCAGAACGGCGGGCGGATCATCAACGGCGACGAGAACATGTCCTTCCACGACGCCGTCGCGCGCCTGAAGGCCATCTACAAAGAGCGGCTGAAGGTCATTCCTACGAAGCTTTAATCCTCCCAGGAAAGGGTGCGGGAGGCGTCGGGGTTCACCCGGATATGGACCTGGAGGGTTTCCTCGGGGAGAAGTTCCTCGACATTCTCCGGCCACTCCATCAGGCACAGGAAACCGCTGTCCAGATAGTCGTACAGGCCGATGTCCAGGGCCTCTTCCAACCGTTCGATCCGGTAGAAGTCAAAGTGAAACATCGGTTCACCCGAACCGGTGCGGTACTCGTTGACGATGGCGAACGTGGGGGAGCTTACCGCATCCTCCTTCACGCCCAGCGCTTTGCACACGGCCGTGGTGAAGGTCGTCTTTCCGGCCCCCATCGGCGCGTAGAACGCAATCAGTTTGTGGTCCCCGATGGCCTCGAGGAATTCCCCCGCGGCCCGGTCCAGGTCCTGCAGACTCTTGATTTGGATTTCGTGTGTCATAATACGGCAGCGGAGATGGCCCGGTTAATGAATTCGTTAAGACTGATCCCAATGGACCGGGCTTTGGCGGCCGCCTCCTGATGGAGTTGTGAACTCATCCTGACAATCGTTCTCCCGCTGTAGGGTTTCTCCGGATCCATATGGTGGGCTGCACACCCTTGCAGGTAGTCGTCGATCCCCTCTTGGAAATCTTTCTTCAATTCTTCGGCTGTCGTCCCTTCATACACGATGCCATCCCTGTACAAACCAAGAACACGGCCATGGAAATAGTTTCCTTCTTCGTCGTATTCGACGCTGCCGGTATACCCTTTATAATGCAAATCTCCCATATTACAGCAATCCTTTCAGTTGTAAATAAGTCAGCGCATCACGAATGACTGCTTTTTTCACGATGTTGACCGGATGCGGTCTGTGGCAGGTATAAAACATATCCTGCCTTTTGAAGCGTACCCGGGATCCGGATGTATGTCCCTTATTGTCAATCATAAAACCAAAAATGGAGAAAACCCGCACGAGTTCATCGAAGGTAAAATCATCAGGAACCTTTTTGAACCGTTCGATCAGCTTTTCTTTCGTTGACATGGCGAAGATACTAAAAATGATATCAAATTACAAATCCAGGATATTCCTCCGGTCCAGGAAGCGGTAGCCGGCGGCTTCGAGCAGATGCCCTGGCTGGATGTCGGGGAGGCCGGCGAGGTCGGCGATGGTACGGGCGATCTTGATGATGCGCGTGTAGGCGCGGGCGGAGAGGCCCAGGCGGTCGATGATGCGCTCCAGCGTTGCTTTGCACTCCCCGGAGAGCGGGCAGAAGCGCTCCAGCATCTTGGACGACATCTCCGCATTGGTGAAGATGCCCGTGCCCCGGAAGCGCTCCAGCTGGATTTCCCGGGCCTTCAGGACGCGGGCTGCGATGGCGGCGGAGGGCTCTCCCTTGCGGTTTGCGATCAGGGCCGCGGTCTCGACGGGATGGATCCAGAGCTGCAGGTCGATGCGGTCCATGACCGGCCCGCTGAGTTTTGAGAGATAGGCGGCCCGCTGGCCCACGGAGCAGGTGCAGCGGTCGCCTTCGCCGTAATAGCCGCAGGGACAGGGATTGGAGGCGGCGATGAGCATGAAGGAGGCCGGATACACGATTTTCGCCTTGAGCCGGGAGATAGTCACTTTCCGGTCCTCGAGCGGTCCCCGGAGGGCTTCCAGCGTGGATTTCGGCGCCTCGCAGAATTCGTCGGCAAAGAGGACGCCGCCGCTGGCGAGGGAGACCTCCCCGGGGAGGATGTTCTCCCCGCTGCCCCCGCCCAGGATGGCCGCCTTGGAGGCCGATATGTGCGGCGCGCGGAACGGACGCCGGCGCATCAGCCCCAACTGTCCTGTTGTTTTACCCGCGACCGACCAGATTTTGGAGGTAATCGCCGATTCTTCCCGGGTCATCGGCGGCAGAATGCCCGCCACCGCCTTCGCCATCGAACTTTTCCCGCTGCCCGGGGCGCCGATGAAAATCAGGTTGTGCCCCCCGGCGCCGGCGATTTCCACGCCCCGCTTGGCGCCTTCCTGGCCCAGGATGTCGGCGAAGTCCATGTAGTCCGCCCGATCAGGCTGCTCCCGGTCCTGCCGGAGCGCCTCGCCGTAACATTCCGTGTTCCAGATGAGGACATCCGCCGGGTCCTCCTTTTCTTCCAGGATGCGCAGCACATCGTCCAGCGTGCGGACGCCGAACACCAGCGTCTCGTCGAAGTCCACCGCCTCCAGGGCCGACCGCTCGGGAAGGAGGACTCCCTTGAAACCGCTCTGGACGGCAAGTTCCACCATGGGTAGCGTCCCGGGGACATACCGGATGCTCCCGTCCAGACCCAACTCTCCCATGATCAGGTACTTGTCCAGTCCCGGAAGCTCCCTTTGCCCCGAGGCGGCGATGATCCCGAGGGCGATGGGCAGGTCGTAGCCGCTGCCTTGCTTGTGCAGGTCGGCGGGAGCCAGGTTGATGACGATTTTCTTTCCCGGAATCCGGAATCCTTTCGCCTGCAGGGCCGTCACCGTCCTCAGGAGGCTTTCCTTCACCGCCGCATCGGCCAGCCCCACCAGATGGATCCCGATCCCCAGGGTGATGTCCACCTCCACCGTCACCGGAACCGCCTGGATTCCGACGCACTTCGCTCCATGTACATATACCAGCATATCCGTTTTTGCCCGAAAATAGAAAAACGTTTCCGGACATAGGACCGGAAACGTTAAAATGTGGCGAAATGTTTTCTGGTTGTTTTACGGAAAAATTTATCGGTGCGAAATACTGAACAGCGCCGACCCGCTGCCGGACATGGCCGCATAGACAGCTCCTTGGTCATACAGGGCCTGCCTGATCTCTCCGAGTCGGGGGTACCGGGCAAAGACCGTCGCTTCGAAATCATTGACCAGAAGGTCTTTCCATTCTTCGACCGGACGGGACAGGACCTCCCGGACGGAAAGGTCGGGCTCGCCGGGAACGATGCCCCGGTACGCATCGGCCGTGGAGACGGCAATCCCCTCGGGAACCGTCACCTCGATCCGCCAGCCGGAAAGGTCGATGTCGAAAGGCTCGAGGATCTCGCCCCGGCCGGACCCCAGCATGGGTCGGTTGTAGATGAAGAAGGCGCAGTCGCTCCCGAGCCGGGCGGCGAGTTCCGCCAGTTCGCCTTCGGGGAGATCCGCTCCGGCGAGTTCCGCCATCATCCTCAGGGCGAAGGCCGCGTCGGCGCTGCCCCCGCCGAGGCCTGCTCCCACGGGGGAGGTCTTTTCCAGGAAAACCTTCATCGGCGGCAGTTTGTACCGTTCCGCCAGCAGCCCGTAGGCCTTGGCCGTAAGGTCCTTCATCGGATCCCAGTCCACCCCTTCCTTCCGGGCGACGGTGATCATCAGCTTCCCGTCGGGCGAGATGCCCTGGGCCACCTGCGCCCCCGCATACGTCGCCTGGATATGGGCCGATGTCCGGCTCCAGTCGTCTCCTTCGATGATTTCCAGCGTGTCGTGGAACGCATCGCAGGGGAGGAACAGGGTGTCCAGGTCGTGATAGCCGTCCGGCCGGCGCCGCAGCACGCGGAGCCCCAGGTTGAGTTTGACGTTCGGGTACGTGATCATACCCGCAAAGATAGCAATTATTCCACCGTTACGGAAGTGAAATAGCCGTTGAAGGGGAGCTCCGCCCCCTCGTCGTCCCGCTGGAAGCGGTTCGGGGCGCCGCCGCGGCCGGTCAAGGCAAGGAACAGGTGTCCGTCTTTCAGGAGAGCGCACCGTCCGGACGCAAGGTAAGTGCCCGGACCGATGGCGATTTCCCCGCCCCCGTTCCACCGGAACCGTGCCGGGTCTCCGTCCTCTCCGGTGACGATCCATCCGGTCCGGCCGTCGCCGGACAGGACCTCGGAAACGGACGTGCCGGTTCCCAGGGGCAGTTCTCCGTCCCGGGCGGAGAACAGGAAGAACCGCCGCCCGGCCGGTCCGTACGCGCGGACCAGCGCCAGGGCGTCTCCTTCCCGGGGGATCAGCCGGCCCCAGAGCGCCGCCTCCCCGCCCTTGAGCGGTAGTGCCTTCTCATCCCCGTCCGTCTCCAGGACCAGTCTCCGCGGGTGGGAGCGGATCCGGTACACCCTTCCGTCGGCATAGCACAGGTCGTAGGTGTAACCATACCCCTCGTCTGAGATGGTGCGCCAGGGGTCGCCGTTCCGCATGACGCGGAATTCCTGCTTCCCCTCTGTGGGGATGTTCACGCAGTAATAGACGGCGTCGCCGCTGCCGGTGAGGGTGCCCCGGTCGGCATCCCCGACGACGGTCCCGGTCTCGCTCCGGTACACTTCCTTCCCGTCGATCCGGTAGGTGAATCCCTGCCCGTCCCGGTCCTGGCCCAGCGTATGGACGTTCCCGTCCCGGACAAGGAAGCCCGTCAGGGTTTCCCGCCCGGCGAAACGGAACAGTTCCCTGCCGTCGCGCAGGACCACGGTTTCGGAGGGCGTGGAATAGTCGGCATAGAGATGTCCTTCCGTGAAACGGTGCATGTCCGGATGGACGCTCTCTCCGGCAGGGACGGAGGAAACCACCTTTCCGTCGCACCAGAGGTCCAGCCAGACGGTTCCCTCCACGGCGCAGGTGTCCGCTTCCCAGGCGAAGCCGTCGGGGAAACGGACGGCCGTCAGCCACACGTGCTCCCCGGGCGGAAGGGCGGAGGCTGATCCGGACGAATCCCCGGGCGGACGGGGGGTCTCGATGGCGTAACGGGGCGGCCCGGGGAAGAGGATGTCCCGGGTGCAGGCCGCGAGGAGGGCGGCGGCAAGGAGGAAGGCAAGTTTCCGCATGGCTTTTTTGCGGCCAAGATAGGAAAGGAAAACAAAAAACAACACATACGGAGCGCCGCATGTGTTGTTTCAGTATGCAAATTAATGTTTCTTATCGTTTCGGGCTGAACCGCAGGCCCACTTCGAAGTCCAGGCGCAGTGGCTGGATGGTCCTCAGGGACCGGGGCTGGCCGCAGTCGAAGTAGTAACGGAGGGTGGGGTCGAAGTAGATGCCCATGTACGGGGTGAACTTGAATTCCACGCCCACGCCCACGCCGGTGGAGAGTTGGAGCGGGTTCACCTTCTGCGAGTAATGGATGTCGCCGGCGGCGTCGTGGATGACGAAATGGTTGTCCAACAGTTTTTCCGCCATGCCGTCCAGGCGCACGTGCACGTTCCAGTTTCCGTCGTTCACGATATTGAAGAATACATTGAGCGGAATGCCGAGGTAGTGCAGCTGGTTGTTGACGTCGGTGTCGTAGAGGGACTTCGTGATGGCGCCGCCGTCCACTTCGTGGTAATTGGCGATGAACGAGCGGCTCAGGTTCGTGTACACGATGCCTGTGCCGATGCCCCAGCGCGGGGAGAAGTCATAGCGGAAGCCGATGCCCGCGGAGACCGGGAGGCCGAAACTGAATTCGGGCCGCTCGTCGTACAGGCCGGTCTGGGTGGGCTCCGGGACCAGGAACATGCCGGAGGTGCGCCGCATGGTGCTGACAGGACTTTCCGGACGGGTGTTGGACTGGAGGTTGCCCAGGACGCTCATCGAGAAAGTGCCCCTCCGGTAGGTCCTGTGCTCTTCCAGGGCCAGGCGCCGGAAAGCGTCCTCGTCGGAAGAGACGGCTTCCTCCTGGCGGGCGGCCGGGCCGATGATGCTCTGCGGCCTGCGCCTGTATTCGGGAACGACGGCCTCGGACACGAGGGGTTCTTCCGTTTCTTCTTCCACGTCGATAGAGGGGGCCTCCCAGACGCGGGCCGTGCGGGCCTGCAGCCGGGAGACCTGCTCCACGACAGGGATGACGTCCCCTTCCGGCAGGTCCTCTGCCGGAAGCGGTTCGTCTGTCGCCGAAGCGACGGGAATTATGGTTGGTTGGTTAGAAAGGTTCTTTCCGGGACCGGTGAAAACCACGGCCGCCACGACGGCGGCAGCGGCGGCGACGGCGCCGAGGCTTCTCCACAGCCACGCGGGAACCGCCCTCTTCGGGGCCGCCGCCTGGTCCAGGCGCGCCTCGAGGCCCTTCCACACCTCCGGGGAGACGGATTCCTCCGCCCCGGCCATGAGGTTCCTCACGTATATGTCAAACTCGTTCTCTTTCATTTTTTCTCTCGTTCCTTGATCAGTTCCTGCAACCTGAGCCTCGCCCGTTGGAGCTTGGAGCGCGTGGTGGCCTCGTTGAGGCCCAGCGACTGTGCGATCTCCTTGTGGGAATAGCCTTCGATCACGTACATGTTGAAGATTGTCCGGGAATCGGACGGGAGGGCGGCGATGAGTTCCATCAGCTCCTTGTAGCCGATCTGCTGGACGGGGGTGGCCTCTTCGGTGAAGAGGGCGCGCGCCTCGGAAATGTCGTCGCTGAGCTTGAGCGCGTCGGTTTTCCGGAGATGCATCAGGGCAGTATTGACAAAGATCCTGCGGGCCCAGCCTTCGAAGGATCCCGCCCCCGAATAGCTGTCCAGCCTGGAAAACAACGTGACGAACCCGTCCTGCAGCACGTCCTCCGCCGTGGGCCGGTCCCCGACATAGCGGAGGCACAGGGCCATCATCTTGGGTGCGAGGGCGTCGAAAAGGCGCTTCTGCGCCATCCGGTTTCCTTCCCGGCAGGCCGGAACCAGCTGTTCCAGGGTGCCGCTGGCGGGAGGGTCGTCCGTTGCCGTCCAGGTTAAAAGATGCAATCTGACCTTCAAATGTTTCATCCGTCCTGGAAAAATCAACGCAAAGACAAATTTCGTAATTTTTTCCCGGAATTGTATTATTTTTGTAAATGGTCTTGTCCGATAAAAACAAGCACATGAAGATGATGAGAAGGACGATACTTGCCGCCATCCTGCTCCTCACGACGGTCCTTTCCCATGCGCAGAACGTGGAAAGCGCCCTCGTAGATGCGGTGGCCCTCTATAACAACCGCGCGTACAATCAGTCCCGCACCCTGCTCCAGACCCTTTCCAAGGCGGCTCCGGACAATGACGCCGTCCAGTACTACCTGGGCCTGGACGAGGCGATGCTGGGGAATGCGGAGGCCGCCGTGACCCACCTGCGGAAGGCGGTGGAGCTGGATCCGCACAACTACTGGTACAAACGCCGCCTCGCGGACCTCTACCAGGCCGCGGGCGAGGACGAAATGACGGTCGGGATGCTGGAAAGCATCCTCGCCGAGTTCCCCGACAAGACGGAGGTCAGCTACGACCTCCTGAGCCTGTACCTGAAGCAGGAGAAGTACGAAAAGGCCCTCCAGGCCCTTGCCGACGTCGAGAAGCTCACCGGACCCGGGGAGCAGATCGCGCGCACACGCTATGACATCTACCGGCAGCTGGGCCGGGGCGAGGAGGCCATCGGCACGCTCGAGGCCTTCAACGACCAGTTCACCTCCCCTTCCATCCTGTCCATGATGGGGGACTATTACCTGGGCGAATACAAGGACTCCCTGGCGATGGCCTGCTACGAGGAGGCCCTCCGCACGCAGAGCGACTATGTCCCCGCCATCCTGGGCAAGGCGGAGGTGTACCGTACCACCCGCCGGTATCCGGAGTATTTCCGGACGGTGGACGGGTTCATCGACAGCGACGGCGTCCCGGTGGAGGCGAAGGGCATGTATGTGAGCAACATCATCCGCAGCCTGGACCCGAAGATCATCAGCCTGCACCAGGCCGGTTTCGACGGGATGGCGGACCGCCTGGCTGCCCGGCACCCGGAGGACAGCACGGCCCTCACGACCGTGGGCGGCTATTATTATGCCACGGGCCGTCTGGACAAGGCCGCCGACTGCTTCACCCGTACCGCGGACCTGCACCCCGAGAGCCTCTCCCAGGCCGTGAGCTGCATCCAGATCCTCGGGATGGCCGAGCGGTGGGAGGAGGTCCGGGACCGCAGCATCGCGGCGTTCGACCGTTTCCAGGAGATGGGCTTCATGGACTACCTGAACATGGCGGACTACAACCTCAAGGACTATGACGCCGTCATCAACAACAGCCGGTACGTGATTGCCCGGAGCAAGGACAATCCCGAGCTGGTCAAGGCCGCATGGGCCCAGATCGGCGACATGTACCACCTCAAGGGAGATACCCAGGAGGCCTTCAGGGCCTATGACAAGGCCCTGAAGATCGACCCTTCCTACGCCCCCGTCCTGAACAACTACGCCTATTATCTCAGCGAGGAGGGGAAGAAACTCAAGAAAGCCCTGTCGATGAGCAGGAAGACGGTGGAGGCCGAACCGGACAACGCCACTTATCTGGACACCTACGGCTGGATCCTGCACCTGCTGGGGAAGGATGCGGAGGCGAAACCGGTCTTCAAGCATGCGATGCTCTACGGCGGCAAGGACAGCGCCGTCCAGCTGGACCATTATGCGGAGGTCCTGTACGCCCTCGGCGAGTATGACCTGGCCAAGGTCTATTGGAACCAGGCGAAGGCGAAGAATACGGAAGGGGAGGTCCCCGACCTGGATGCGCGGGTGGAAGCCCGCCTCAAAGCCGTGGGCAAATGAGAAGGCGCATCCTGTATATCGTTGCCGTGCTGCTCATCGCCGGGGCGGCGGCCTCGGCACAGGATACCCGGCGGCAGGAAAGCCGCAAGGCCGCCCTCCAGAAAGAGATCGCGGAAATCAACCGTCGCCTGAAGGAGAACACCCAGTCCTCCAGCCGTGCCCTGACGGACCTCGCCCTCGTGCGCCGGAAGATCGCCGCCCGGCAGGAACTCATCGCGGAAAGCGACCGGGAGATCCAGGCCTTCGAGGACTCGGTCCGTGTCCGGCAGCGGGAGATCGACCGGCTGCAGGCCCGGCACGACACCCTCTCCCTGTATTACAACCGCCTCGTGCGGAGCGCCTACAAGAACCGCGACAGCCGGGTGTGGTACATGTACATCCTCGCCAGCGAGAACCTGGGCCAGGCCGCCCGGCGTTTCGGCTACCTCCGCGGTTTCTCCCGCGAGATGTCCTCCCAGGCGGAGAAGGTCCGCCGGACGCAGGCGGAACTCGAGGTGGAGAAGGAGCGGCTGGCCACCCTCAAGGCCGATGCGGAGGCCGTCCGGCAACAGCGCCGGTCCGACGTGGAGAGCCTCCGGTCGGAGGAAGGCGAGTCCGCGACGCTCGTCGCCCGCCTGGAGAAGGACCGCCGGAAGTACCAGCAGGACCTGGCGAAGAAGAACCGCGAGGTGGAGGCCCTGAACCGCGAGATCGCCGCCATCATCCGGAAAGCGACCTCCCAATCCCGGTCGTCCTCCGGAAAGAAGTCGTCCTCCAAGGGAGGGAAGAGTACGTCCACCACGGTGGACGAGGCCCTGTCCTCGAGTTTTGCCGCCAACAAGGGGCGCCTGCCCTGGCCGGCGGCGGGAACGGTCGTGGACTCTTACGGCCAGCATTACCATCCCGTTTACAAGAATGTCAAGCTGCCGTTCAACAACGGCGTCACCCTTTCCGTCGCCCGCGGGACGCAGGTGAAGGCTGTCTTCGACGGGACCGTCTCCCAGATTGTCGTCATCCCGGGCTACAACCAGTGCGTCCTGGTCCAGCACGGGTCCTACTTCACCTTCTACTGCAAGCTCAAGTCCGTCTCGGTAAAGGCCGGCGACAAGGTGAAGACGGGCGCGGTCCTCGGCGTTGTGGACACCATCTCCGGGGAGGACCAACTGCACTTCCAGCTCTGGAAGGAACGCGATCCGCAGGACCCGGAAAAGTGGCTGAAATAATTCCTGGACGGGATTGTTGAAAACTCCGCCCGAAAAGTAACAGGAATGTTCCAATTTAGAGTAATTCTAAATTGGATTTTTTTATAAATATCTGATTGTGAGCAAATTAACAGGGTCTTAGGGGCGGTGTTGAAAACTTTTTTAGGGAAAAGGAGAGCAAGATTGAAAGGAATGGCTTATCTTTGTCCTCCGAAGGGTGTTGCCACAACGCCCGGACCCTGAAACAAGCATACGAAAAACATAAACCCGAGACAACCGGCCGTCCCGCCGGCGCTGTCTCCAACTGACACTACCTATGGTAAAGCGTGTACTGAAACGCGACGGAAGACGCGTCGAATTCAACAACCAGAAGATCGTCGCCGCCATCCTCAAGGCGATGGACGTGACCGAGAATGGTGAGGACATCGTCCTCGCCGCCCAGATCGCCCACGCAATCTCCCAGCTCGAGCAGGAGGAGATGACCGTGGAGGAAATCCAGGACGTTGTGGAGAACCAGCTGATGAACAGCCCCCGCCAGGAAGTGGCGAAGGAGTACATCCGCTACCGCAACAAGCGCAACCTCGCCCGCAAGGCGAAGACCAACGAGATCTTCGAAACCATCATCGACGCGCAGGTGAACGACATCACCCGCGAGAACGCCAACATGAACGCCGACACGCCGGCGGGCATGATGATGAAGTTCGCCTCCGAGGCCACGAAGAGCTACGTGGACGAGTGTCTGCTCTCCGACCCGGTCCGCGAGGCAGTCGCCAAGAACTATATCCACATCCACGACAAGGACTACTATCCCACGAAGTCCCTCACCTGCATCCAGCATCCGCTGGACCTCATCCTGGAGCACGGCCTGAAGGCCGGCCACGGCGAGTCCCGCCCGGCCAAGCGCATCGAGACGGCCTCCGTCCTCGCCTGCATCTCCATGGAGACGGTGCAGAACGAGATGCACGGCGGCCAGGCCATCCCGGCCTTCGACTTCTATCTCGCCCCGTTCGTCCGCAAGACTTTCGAGGAGGAGGTGGACCAGGTCAGCGACCTGTTCAACACGGACTACAGCGACCTCAAGACCGTGGAGATCGACGACTACCTGAAGCATGACCTCATCGGCCTCCAGGGCCGCGACCGTGCCCTGCAGCACGCCATCAACCAGACGGTGGGCCGCGTCCACCAGGCGATGGAGGCGTTCGTGCACAACATGAACACCATCCACAGCCGCGGCGGCAACCAGGTCGTCTTCTCCTCCATCAACTACGGTACCGACACCTCCGCCGAGGGCCGCTGCATCATCCGTGAGATCCTGAACACCACCTACGAGGGCGTGGGCAACGGTTCCACCGCCATCTTCCCGATCCAGATCTGGAAGAAGAAGCGCGGGGTTTCCTACCTCCCCGGCGACCGCAACTACGACCTGTACAAGTTCGCCTGCAAGGTGTCCGCCCGCCGGTTCTTCCCGAACTTCCTGAACCTGGACGCCTCTTTCAACCAGGACGACGCCTGGAAGGCCGACGATCCCAAGCGCTACATCCATGAAGTGGCCACGATGGGCTGCCGGACCCGTGTCTATGGCAACAAGTTCGGTCCCAAGACCTCCATCGGCCGCGGCAACCTTTCCTTCACCACGATCAACATCGTGAAGCTCGCCATCGAGGCGATGAACGAGGAGAGCGACAAGACCCTCCGCATCCAGAAGTTCTTCCAGAAGCTGGACTGGGCCCTGGAGATCGCCGCCCGCCAGCTCAACGAGCGCTTCGACTTCCAGAAGACCGCCCTCAAGAAGCAGTTCCCGCTCCTGATGAACGGCCTGTGGCTGGGCAGCGAGAAGCTGGAGGACAACGACTCCATCGAGTCCGTCATCAACCAGGGCACCCTCTCGATCGGCTTCATCGGCCTGGCCGAGTGCCTGATCGCCCTCGTGGGCAAGCACCACGGAGAGAGCGACGAGGCGCAGGAACTGGGCCTTCGGATCATCTCCCACATGGCGGAGAAGATCAACGGCTTCGCCGAGACCTACCAGCACAACTTCACCTTCCTCGCCACCCCGGCGGAAGGCCTCTCCGGCAAGTTTACCAAGCGGGACAAGAAGACCTTCGGCGTCATCCCGGGCATCACGGACAAGGACTACTACACGAACTCCAGCCATGTCCCGGTGTACTACAAGTGCACCCCGGAGCACAAGGCAAAGATCGAGGGCCCGTACCACAAGTACGAGAACGCCGGCCACATCTTCTATGTGGAGATCGACGGCGATGCTACGCACAACCCGCAGGCCATCATGAACATCGTGGACCTGATGGACAAGTACGACATCGGCTACGGTTCCGTGAACCACAACCGCAACCGCTGCCTGGACTGCGGCTTCGAGAACGCCCAGGACAACCTGCACGAGTGCCCGCACTGCCACGGTCATCACATCGATACCCTGCAGCGCATCACCGGCTACCTCGTGGGTACCACCAACCGCTGGAACTCCGGCAAGCTTGCCGAACTCAAGGACAGGGTCGTACACGAATGAGAATCAGAGTCCTGAAAATCCTTGAACAGACAATGGCCGACGGCCCGGGCTTCCGGACGTCGGTTTATTGTGCCGGGTGCAGGCATGCCTGCAAGGGATGCCACAATCCGCAGTCCTGGGACTTCAACGCCGGGGAGTGGATGGACGTCCAGGAAATCCTGGACCTCATCAAGGCTGACACGATGTCCAACGTGAGCTTCTCCGGCGGCGACCCGCTCTATCAGGTCGATGCCTTCACGGAGCTGGCCCGCCGCATCAAGGAGGAGACCGGGAAGACCATCTGGTGCTGGACCGGCTTCACCTACGAGGAGGTCCTCTCCGACCCGCACCTCGCCCAGATCCTCCCGTACCTGGACGTGCTGGTGGACGGTCCGTTCATCCTGGAGCAGCGCGACACGGAGCTCCTCTTCCGCGGCAGCCCCAACCAGCGCATCATCTATTTACACGAAAAGCCCGAGGATGATTACATCCCCGGGACTGTTCCGTTGGTTCCGTTCAAATAAGCGGCTTACAGGTTGGCGTTCTCGGCGCCCCAGTCGGCGACGGCGGGGACGATGCCCAGCGAGATGATCTCGTCGCGCATCTTCACGAGGTGCTCGTAGGAGGCGTCGAGCGCGGCCATTTCCTCGGCGGTGCCTTCCGGCATCGTGTAGTGGCAGCCGGTGGCGTCGATCGTGGTGGGCATGGCCATCATCACGTTCTTGTACTTGCCGCAGTTCACATAGGTGCCGGCCGGCCAGGTGAACACCTCGCCGCCCATCGCGGCCTCGATCATCTTCACGGCCTGGTAGGCAGGGCTCTGGAAGGAGCTGCGGCCGCGGAGCTTGATGATGTTGGAACCGCCCTGGATGGTGGCGTGCTTGATTTCGGCGAAACGCTCGGCGGAAAGGCCCATCTCGGAGAGGGGCTTGCCGTCCACCTTCACCTGGGAGGCGAAGACCGCCATGGCCTCGCCGTGACCGCCGTAGGTGTGGGCGCCGGTCACCTTGCACTGCTGGACACCGAACTCCTGCGCCAGGGCTTCCTGCAGACGGGTGCTGTCGAGGGCGGCGAGGGAGGTGAGCTTCTCCGGCTTCAGGCCGGAACGGATGAGGGCGGTGAGGGCGGTGACGTCGGCCGGGTTGAAGATCACCACGACGAACTTCACGTCCGGGCAGTATTTCTCGATGTTCTCGCCGAACTCGGCGGCAATCTGGCAGTTGCCCTTGAGGAGGTCCTCACGGGTCATGCCTTCCTTGCGGGGCGCACCACCGGAGGAGATGATGTATTTCGCATCCTTGAAGGCGACGGCCGGGTCGATGGTGGCGGTCAGGTTGATGCCCGGGAATGCGCAGTGGTCCATCTCGGCGAGCACGCCCTTGAGGCCGGGCTCGTAGATGTCGTACAGGCAGATGTTCGGGGTGAGGCCGAGCATCGCCGCGGTCTGGACCATGTTGGAGCCGATCATGCCGGCGGCGCCGACGATGAGAAGCTTTTCATCAGTGAGGAATTTCATGACTTTATGATTAAATATTCAACGTTTGTCGTTTGCACCGCAAAGATAGCAATTTCCCATCAAAGATTGATTTGCATTTTGAAAAATTGCACTATCTTTGTGATGTTAATTGGTAGCAAGCAAAATGGAGCCTCCCAGTCCTGCCTTAGCTTTGTTCGGGGTCGTCAGTTCTGACGAACCTCCGTTGCGATGCAGTACATATTCCGGCAACCCGGCCTCTGACGAGGTTCCGGGCGTCTTTCCGTTCCTTGCTCAAATCAACTTGTAATGGGACTGTATCTTAAGAAGAAACTCGACAATGACGCGGAGATCGGCGTGTGGCAGGTCTCCGAAACCGAAGAAGAACTCAAGGAGCTGAGCTCCACCCCCAGCGACGAGATGGAGGAAATCTCGTTCATCCGCAGCGAATCCCTGCGGAAGCAGCGCCTTGCCGTGCGCGCCCTCCTGAACACAATGTTCGACGAGAAGGTGTACCTGAGCCACCATGACAACGGGAAGCCCTATCTGGAGAACAACCCGGTGAACATCTCCATCACCCATACCGAGAAG
Organism: Bacteroidales bacterium; assembly: GCA_017464245.1. Classification (GTDB taxonomy): domain Bacteria; phylum Bacteroidota; class Bacteroidia; order Bacteroidales; family UBA932; genus Cryptobacteroides. The sequence continues at coordinate 61,871 of JAFUDV010000018.1, forward strand.
TACGTGGCCGTCATCCTCCACGAAGAGGAGAACGTGGGCATCGACATCGAATCCCTGGACCGCGATTTCTCCGCCGTGGAGAAGCGGGCCCTTTCCGAGGATGAGATCGAGGACCTCGAGGACGAGAAGCGCAACGAGCAGCTCGCCATCTACTGGTGTGCGAAGGAGGCCATCTTCAAGCTCCTGAGCCGCTACAACGTGGACTTCGCGGAGCAGATCGAGATCGAGCGCTTCCGGCCCCGCGGCGAGGGTGAGCTCGAGGCCACCTTCATCGGCAAGAAGGACGAGGAAGAGGAGTTCGACCTTGAGTACATCACCTTCGACCGCCACGTCCTCGTGTGGGTCGTTGGGGAGTAAACGGCGCAGAATACCTACTAATGGGGATTGAATCTTTGGTTCGATCCCCATAACTTTGCGCCGAAAGCGCAAAAACCTGAATATGAAACTTTCCGAACTTCAGACAGGGGAGAAGGCGGTCATCGTCCGCATCCATGGTTACGGACCTTTCCGGAAGCGTCTCATCGAGATGGGCTTCATCCAGGGGAAGGAAGTGACGGTGGTGCTCAATGCGCCCCTCAAGGACCCGATCGAATACGAGATCATCGGCTACAAGATCTCCCTCCGCCGCGAAGAGGCGGACCAGATCGAGGTGGTGAACGAGGCGGAGGCCCGCGAGGCCCTCGTCAGCGACGAACATCTGCAGGGACTTCCGGAGGACATGGAGGAGCGCGAACGCCTGGACCGGGCCCTCAGGCATCTGGCCGAGGAGCGGAACCATGTGATCCGCGTCGCCCTCGTGGGCAACCCCAACTGCGGAAAGACCTCCCTGTTCAACATCGCTTCCGGCAGCCATGAGCACGTGGGCAACTACTCCGGCGTGACCGTGGATGCGAAGGAAGGCCGCTTCAAGCACAAGGGGTATGACATCACCCTCGTGGACCTTCCCGGAACCTATTCGCTGTCAGCCTATTCCCCCGAGGAACTGTATGTCCGGAAGAACCTCATCGACGCCATGCCGGACGTGGTGGTGAATGTCGTGGACGCCTCCAACATCGAGCGCAACCTGTACCTGACGACGCAGGTCATCGACATGAACCTGAGGACCGTGATGGCCCTGAACATGTACGACGAGCTCCAGCACAAGGGGGACAAGCTGGATACGGACCAGCTGGGCCGCCTGCTGGGCATCCCCGTATGTCCCACCGTGAGCCGGGACGGGCAGGGCATCCCCGAACTGTTCGACACGGTCATCCGGATCTACGAAGGGGCCGACGAGAAGCTGGCCCGCCACATCCATATCAACCACGGCGCCGAGATCGAGCAGAGCATCGACCGGATCAAGGCCCTTGTCGCGGAGAATGAGAATCTCCGGTCCAAATACTCCACCCGCTACTTAGCCATCAAATACTTGGAAAACGATCGCGACATCGACCGGCTCCTGGAGGGGCTTCCGAACCACGAAGCCCTGGAGGCCGCCCGGAAGGAGGAGACGCAGCGGATCGACGCCCTCCTCCACACGACGCCCGAAGCGGCGATCGTCGATGCCAAGTACGCTTTCATCCAGGGCGCCCTGGCGGAGACCTACGAGAAATACCAGGAGGAGCGTCCCCGCCGGACGCTGACCGACCGGATCGACGCCGTGGTTACGAACAAGTGGCTGGCCTTCCCGATCTTCATCCTCCTGCTGTGGCTCACCTTCTGGGCTACCTTCACCATCGGCCAGTACCCGATGGACTGGATCGACTGGCTCGTCGGGAAGTTCGGCGAGTTCGTGGGGAACTTCATGAAAGAGGGCTGGCTCAAGGACCTTGTCGTGGACGGGGTGATCGCCGGCGTGGGCAGCGTCCTGGTGTTTCTGCCGAACATCATGATCCTGTACCTGTTCATCTCCCTGATGGAGGACAGCGGCTACATGGCGCGCGCAGCCTTCATCGTGGACAAGCTGATGCACCGGATCGGCCTGCACGGGAAGTCGTTCATCCCGATGGTGATGGGCTTCGGCTGCAATGTCCCCGCCATCATGGCCACCCGCAGCATCGAGAGCCGGAAGTCCCGCCTCATTACCATCGCCATCATCCCGTTCATGTCCTGCGCGGGACGGCTGCCCATCTTCGTCCTCTTCGCAGGGGCGTTCTTCCCGCACAACGCGGCGACGGCCCTGCTGTGCATCTACCTGCTGGGTGTCGTGCTCGCCATCCTGAGCGCGCGCGTGCTGCGGCACTTCGTGAAGGACGATGACCTGCCGTTCGTGATGGAACTTCCGCCCTACCGCATCCCGACCGGGAAGGCCATCTGGCGCCACACCTGGGAGAAAGGACGGCAGTACCTGGAAAAGATGGCGACGACCATTCTCGCCTTCTCCATCGTCATCTGGTTCCTGGGCTACTTCCCGCGGAACGAGGAACAGGGCGTCGCCTACCAGCAGGAGCATTCCTACATCGGCATGCTCGGAAAGACCGTGGAACCGGTGCTGGAACCGCTCGGATTCAACTGGAAGATGGATGTGGGCCTGCTCGCCGGCGTGGGTGCCAAGGAACTCGTGGTCAGCACCCTGGGCGTGATGTACGCCGGGGACGAAGGCGCGGAGGCCGATGAAAACAGCACCGCCCTCCAGAGCGCGCTGAAGGGCGATGTCCCGCTGGCGGCCGCAGTGGCCTACATGGTGTTCGTCTTGCTGTACTTCCCCTGCATCGCCACCTTCGTGGCGATCAAGAACGAGACCGGCAAGTGGCGCTGGGCCATCCTCTGCGCCCTGTACACGATGATCGTAGCCTGGGTGTTCGGCTTCGCCGCGTACAGGCTGTTCCTGCTGCTCTAGTTCTCCGTAACGTGGATCAAAGCCTTCACGGGTGCAAGTTCTTCGATGATCTTGCGGCCCGGGAGGTCGTCGATCTCCACGAGGAAGACGAAGTCGGTGACCTTCACGCGGTACGCTTTTCCGCCGAGGACGACCTTCTGCGCATTCAGGCTTTCCACGATGCCGCGGGCCGTGCCTCCGGTGGCGAGGATGTCGTCGAAGAACGTGATGGGCAGGATGTCGCCCTCCGGCTTGCAGGCCGCGAGGTCGGAGACGCGGTAGAACACCTGGTCCTTGCCGTATTCCTTCACGATGTCCACGGTGACGAGGTCGCCTTCCGCGAAGGGGAGCTTCCCTTTCTTGCGGACCGGGATGATGTTCTCCGCCCGGCCGCTGTACAGCAGGGGCGCGGTGAACAGGAACCCGCGGGCCTCGGGCGCGACGATGTTCGGGGAGGCGCAGGCCGCGCCGATGTCGTCCGTCAGGGCCTTGAAAAGGTCCTTGTCCTGCAGGAAGGGAATGATGTCCACGAAGTTGACTCCCTCGATGGGGAAGTTGGGATAGAACTTCAGAGCTTGCTTGTAATCCATTATTCGATGGTGTTGATGTCGATGAGATTGTTCAGGAGGGCATAGACCGTGAGGCCGGCGACCGTCTTGATCCCTGTCTTGCGGGTGATGTTCTTGCGGTGGGTGATGACCGTGTAGATGGACAGGTTGAACTGGTCCGCGATCTCCTTGTTGAGCATGCCCTTGGCCACGCACACGAGGATTTCCTTCTCGCGGGCGGACAGTTCCTCGCCCTCGCTGCGGGGCGTCTCGCTGCGCCCCTCCAGCGCCGTGCGCACCTTGCGGATGACGGTCGTGGGCACGTCGTACAGGCTCAGGACCCCGTCGTACTGCCGCAGGGAGTCCTCGTCCCAGAGGGATCCCACGATGGCAAGGACGGCGGCGGACGTGTGCTCGGAAAGGCTTGCCCGGGCGTTCCCCCGGGAGGCATGGTCGAAGATGGACGGGTCCACGATCACCACGTCCGCGTCCATGTTCCTGAGCTGGGCCTCCCCCGAGCCGGACAGGTCCGTGAGGATGCCGCACACCTCGAACTCCCCCAGGTCGTTGAAGATGTGCTCCAGTCCCCGCGCCACGATGGCGGAGGGGATGATGAGAAGGACCCGCTTACTCATGGTTTTCCAGGCGGTTGACGATCGGGACCAGGATGTCGTCCTCCACGACGGTGTGCTTCTGGAGGTCCGTCTCCAGGGAGAAGATGTAGAACAGGGCCCTGAAGATGTCCTGTTGCCGGCACTCGGCGGGCAGGTACTTCATCACGAGGTTCTTCAGGTCCTCCAGTTTCTCTTCCACGTTGGAGTGGTTCTCCTCGTATTCGCCGATGGTGAACGTGCGGTCCGCACCCCGTCTCAAGACGGCCTCCGCATGCGGGAACACCGTCTTCTCCTCGTACTCGAAGTGTTTCGAAAGCTCGTCCTTGTAGTCGGCGAAGAACCGCCAGATGATGCGGCGGGCCTTCTCCCCGCAGGGTTCGATGAGGGTCTCCAGCGACTCCGCCAGCTCCTTGAGCGCCACGTCCATGTAATACGCGTGCGAGAGGCGGAGATACTTCAGGACGTCCCTCAGATCCGCCCGCTCCAGCCGCTCCTTCGTCGGGAGCCAGCCGTCGATGGCATACACCCCGCAGATGAGGAGGAACGTCTCCGGGTCGATGCCCTGCTTCCGGCACACCTCCTCCACGGTCGCGTCGCCGAAACCGAAGGGGACGCCCATCCGGGTCAGGACGCCCAGCAGGCTGAATCGCAGGTTCATCAGGTCCGCCATCTTCATGGAAGGGGACAGCAGGTGTCGTTCGTTGCTCGTTGCCATAGCGGTCTTCTTGTCAAGGATAGCAAATTTACTAAAAATCATCGTCAATAAAAAACCTCCTGCCTTGTCACAAGGGAGGAGGGGGATTATACAACAATAAAAGGATAAAAACTCTAACTGTCTTAATGGCTTTTCTGTGGCAAAGATACGGCGATTCCCCGCCGCGGGCAATCCCAAGTTGTTGGTAATGCGCCGGGCGGGGAATCCCCAGTTGTGTGTAAAGGCTAGAAATTCAGGGCGAAACCGACACCGCTGGAGGTGACACCCACCCGGTAGGCCAGGCCCTTGCGGGCGTTGTAGTCGTCGGCGACCCAGTTGAGGCGCTTCTTGCCGATGATGGCGAGCGGAATACCGGCGTCCAGGGCGACGGCACCGACGGCCATGAGCGCCGTTCCTCCCACGACCATGGCGGCCGAACCGGGATTCTCCTCAAAGGCTTTCTGCATTGCTTCAGTGCTGCTGTCCTGGGTGACCTTGTCGGCCACCTTGGAGAAACCGATCCCATAGACGACGGCGCCGCCGACGAGGCCGCCGATACCGCCCCAGATCAGGGACTTGCCGGCCTTGCGCTGCTTGCAGGCACCGACATAGGTTTCGTCATAGACCTGCTCGCCGATGAGGTTCAGCACCTCGTGGTCGGTGAGGATGTTGCCGCGCATGTCGGCGAGGTTGGCACCCTGGCGGTGGATGGGACCGGCATACTGGGCATGGGCATTCTGTGCGAGGCACAGGAAGGCGGCGACGAGGCCGCAGAGGAATGCGAATCTCTTCATAATATCTATAAGGTTTGTTCTCTTATCATACAAAATTACCTTTTTCTGCCAAAAAGTGCAAGCCCGGAGGTGATTTTTCAAATGGCGCAATTTTTGCATTGAAAGGCTTTCGGAAATTTTTTAACTATTAAAACCATTATGAAGAAAATCCTTTCCACCCTTCTGGCAGCATCCCTGATGCTCCTTGGAATCCAGGCCATCGCTCAGCCGAGCGTGAACGCCGGTTATGTCAATTCCACCCTCAAGATCCAGAACCTCGATCCGAGCAACGCCCATGGCGCCTATTTCGGTCTCTCCTACAACCTCCCGATCGCCGGCGGTCTCGGTGTCGCCCCGGGTGTTTACTATTCCCTGATCGCGTCCAAGGAGACGGCTTCCGTCGGTACGATTTTCTCCGGCGCGGGCACTTTCACGGAGCATTCCATCAACGTTCCCGTGTATGTGAACTATGCCATCGGCCTCAACCGTGACACCAACTTCTTCGTCTATGGCGGTCCCACCCTCCAGTACGGCCTGTCCTCCAAGACCAAGTACGATGCCAATATCGCCGGTTTCAGCGGCAGCGACACGGTGGACAACTATAAGGACACCTACAATCGCCTGAACGTCTATCTGGGCGGCGGTGTCGGCATCAATGCCGGTGCTTTCAAGGTGACTGTCGGTTATGACTACGGCATGATGAACCCGCTTAAGGGTGACAATGCTGCCAAGGCGAACCGTTCCAACATCAAGATCGGCGTCGGCTACAACTTCTAGGACTCTTCGGTCTTTCCAGGCCTGAAAGAATATTCGCATCCGCAGTAGAGCTGGTTGTAAAACCGCTCGCTGCGGATGATTTCGTTCCGGCGCTCCTGGAGGCCGCCCTTGCGCCAGTTCCGGGGCCACCAGGTGACGCCCTCCACCTGCGCGCAGGCCCATTCGCCGGCGGCGTTGACCTGCTCCAGGCTCTTCCAGCGGGAGGAGGCGAGGGTGGTGGTGAGGACCGGGAACCCGTTCTCGGCGGCATAGCGGGCGGCGCGCAGCAGTCTGTACTTGAAGCAGTTCAGGCAGCGTCCGCCGCGCTCCGGCTCGTTCTCGAGCCCGGCGGCGCACCCTTCCCAGCTGTCGTGGTCATAGATGTCGTCCACGATGGGGATGCCCCACTCCCGGGCATAGCGGATGCACTCGTTCAGCCGGTGGTCGTACTCCTCGCGGGGGAAGATGTTGGAATTCGAGTAGAAGATGGCCGTCTCGATGCCGTTGTCCGCCAGGCACTCCACGACGGCGCTGGAGCACGGTGCGCAGCACGCGTGCAGCAGCACGCGCTTCGCCCCGAGGGGTACTTCCAGATGGACAGACGGTTTCATGGTGCAAAGGTACGAATGACGGTTTTCAACTGTACTTCCCGGGAAAGCGGAATACGATGGACAGGGCGGCGACGAGGCCCAGGGCGAAGGGATAATAGAGGTAGCCCGTGATGGAGGCGGCGGAGACGCCGGCGAGGCCGGAGGCCATGAGCATCTGCGCGCCGTAGGGGATGATGCCCTGCACCAGGCAGGAGAAGGTGTCCAGGATGGAAGCCGTCTTGCGCGGGTCCAGTCCGAACCGGTCGGAGATGTCCTTCGCCAGCGGACCCACGGTGATGATGGCGATCGTGTTGTTGGCCGTGCAGAAATTGACGAGGGAAACCAGGCCGGCGATGCTGAAATAGGCTCCGCGCGGGCCCCGGATGCGCCGGGTGAGCGCGCGGATGATGAAGTCCAGCCCGCCGTTGTAACGGATGAGTTCCAGCATGCCGCCGGCCAGGAGGGAAACGATGATCAGCTCGCCCATGGAGCCGATGCCGCCGCCGATGGACGCCATCCACCCGATCCAGTCGTAAGCGCCTGTCACCCAGCCGATGACGCCGTTCACCCCGATGCCGATGGCAAGCACCGTCACCACGTTCACGCCCGCGAGGGCGAGGCCGATGACCAGCAGGTACGGGACGAGGCCCAGCCACTGCACCGCCTGGGCCGACGGAACCGCCTCCACTTTCAGGCCCAGCACCACATAGAGGGCCGCCACGAGGATGGCCGAGGGCGCCGCGATCCAGAGGTTCACGCGGAACTTGTCCCGCATGGAGCAGCCCTGGCTCTTGGTCGCCGCCACCGTGGTGTCGGAGATGAACGAGAGGTTGTCGCCGAAGAAGGCGCCGCCGATGATGACGGCTGTCATGAAAGGCACCCCTACGCCGGTCTCCTGGGCGATGCCCGCCGCGATGGGGACCAGGGCCACGATCGTGCCCACGCTGGTGCCGATGGCCATGGAAATGAAGCAGGCCGCGAGGAACAGACCCGCGTAGAGGAGCTTCCCGGGCAGGATCTTCAGGGTCGCATTCACTGTCGCGTCGATGGCGCCGATGTCCTTGGCCGTCGCCGCAAAGGCGCCCGCCAGGACGAAGATCCAGATCATCAGGAGGACGTTCCGGTTCCCGGCGCCCTCGGAGAAGATGGAGATCTTGTCATCGGTCTTGTCCACGCTCCGCGTAATGAGCATCGCATAGGCCGACGCGATGATGAAGGCCGCCGCCACGGGAACCTTGTAGAAATCGCGGGCGACCAGGGAGGAGACGAGGTACACCAGGAGGAATACCAGAAGCGGGCTCAGGGCAAGCCAGCCGTTCATTCTCTTCCCCGCCGGGAGGCGGTGCGGGGTCTTTTCCGTGTTGATGGCCATGGGACAGTTCGCTTGGGGAGTGCAAAGATACGAAAAATCTTCCTACCTTTGCACATGCGTAAACTCCTGATACTCCTCCTCTTTGTGACGACCGCCGCCGCGGCCCAGGTACGGACCTACGGCGAGATGGAGACGAAGACTTTCGTCATCGGCCTTTCCGATTATTATTTTGGCGACGCCGGCAGCCTCTCTTTCCGGGATGCCGCCGGGAATGCCGTGCCGGTCACCCTGTCCGCCGGCCGGGTGGTTTCCGCGGGGCTGGAACTGACCGGCCTTCCCGCCGGGAACACGCTCCTCGGCGCCCATGACTTCACGGATGACGGCGTTCCGGAACTCGTTGTGGGAACGCGCGGTGCGGGGCTCGTAAAAGCGCAGGTGTACCGCCTTGCGGGCGGGAAGTGGACCCTGGTGGGCATCGTCGGCGCCCGGGGCGACGTGGAAGAGATCCGCGTCTTCCGCCAGGCGATGACGGTGAAGGACAAGGCGTCCGGCACCCTGTACACCTGGACCTGCCATGGCGGGAAATTCGACTTCAAGTCGTCTTCCGGCGGGGCGGATCCCGCCCTCGGCCTTTGACGGAAACCATTTTTTCGCTACCTTTGCAAAAATCTGCACCTATGTCCTTTATCGATGAAAGAATTGCCCTGGAAGGCCTCACTTTCGACGATGTACTGCTGATTCCGGCGTACTCGGAAGTCCTTCCGCGGGAGGTCAGCCTGCACACCCGCTTCTCCCGCAACATCCATTTGAACATACCGGTCGTGTCCGCTGCGATGGACACCGTCACCGAGGCGCCGATGGCCATCGCCCTGGCAAGGGAAGGAGGCATCGGCGTCATTCATAAGAATATGAGCATCGCCGCCCAGGCGAACGAAGTCCGCAAGGTCAAGCGTTCCGAGAACGGGATGATCAGCGACCCGGTCACCATCGACCAGGACCAGACGGTGGGCGACGCCCTCCGGCTGATGAAGGAGAACCACATCGGCGGCATTCCCGTCACCGACGGCGAGCGGCACCTGGTGGGCATCGTCACCAACCGCGACGTCCGGTTCCACGAGGACCTTGACGTCCCCGTGCGCGAGGTCATGACCGCCGAGCACCTCGTCACCATCCCCGACACCCGGACGGACCGCGACTATGTGAAGTCGGTCCTGCTGAAGGCCAAGGTGGAGAAGCTTCCCGTCGTGGACGGGGACGGCCACATCGTGGGCCTGATCACCTACAAGGACCTGATCAAGGAACGCCTGCACCCGGAGGCCTGCAAGGATGCGAAGGGCCGGCTCCGTGTGGCGGCCGGCATCGGCATCACCCCGGATGCGCTGGACCGCGTGGCGGCCCTGTACGCCGAGGGCGTGGACGCCGTCGTCCTGGATTCCGCCCATGGACACAGCAAGGGTGTGATCGACCTCCTGAAGAAAGTGAAGACATCCTATCCTTCCCTGGACGTGGTGGTGGGCAACGTCGCCACCGAGGAAGGCGCGCGCGACCTTGTCAAGGCCGGCGCGGACGGCGTGAAAGTGGGCATCGGCCCGGGCTCCATCTGTACCACCCGCATCGTGGCGGGCGTGGGCGTTCCCCAGCTGAGCGCGATTTATAATGCGTACCAGGCCATCAAGGGCTCGGGTGCGACCCTCATCGCCGACGGCGACCTCCGCTACTCCGGCGATATCGTCAAGGCCCTCGCGGCCGGCGGCGACTGCGTGATGTGCGGGTCCATGTTCGCCGGCACGGAGGAATCCCCGGGCGAGACCATCATCTACAGCGGCCGTAAGTTCAAGGCTTACAGGGGAATGGGCTCCATCGACGCGATGGCGGCCGGCTCCAAGGACCGCTATTTCCAGGATGACAAGGTGGAACTCAAGAAACTGGTTCCGGAAGGCATCGTGGGCCGCGTCCCGTACAAGGGCACGCTCGCCGAGACGGTGTACCAGCTCGTGGGCGGTCTCCGCTCCGGCATGGGCTACTGCGGCGCGAAGGACCTCGAGGCCCTCAAGCTGGCCAAGTTCACCCGCGTCACCGCGAGCGGCATGGCGGAAAGCCATCCGCACGACATCACCATCACCAAGGAAACCCCCAACTATTCCCGCGGTGAATAAGATCGTCATCCTGGACTTCGGCTCCCAGGTCACGCAGCTCATCGGCCGCCGCCTGCGGGAACTGAACGTGTATTGCGAAATCTATCCGTACGACAAGGTCCCGGCGCTGGACGGCTCCGTGAAAGGCGTCATCCTGTCGGGCAGCCCTTGTTCCGTCCGGGACGCGAACGCCCCCCAGCTGGACCTTTCCCTGGTGAAGGGCCGCTTCCCGCTCCTGGGCATCTGCTACGGTGCCCAGTACATCGCCCACCACTGCGGCGGCAAGGTCGAGGGCTCCCTCGCCCGGGAGTACGGCCGCGCGATGCTGGACGTCACCCGTCCGGACTCTCCCCTGCTGGAAGGAGTCAAGGTCCATTCGCAGGTGTGGATGTCCCATGGGGACACCATCTCCCGCCTCCCCGAAGGGGGCGTTGCGATCGCCTCCACGGCCGATGTCCCCTATGCCGCCTACCAGGTCGTGGGCGAGCCTACCTTCGCCGTGCAGTTTCATCCGGAAGTGTTCCACACGGAGGAGGGAACGAAGATCCTTTCGAACTTCGCCCTGGGCATCTGCGGATGCGCGGGGGACTGGACGCCGGATTCCTTCATCGAGACCACCGTGGCCGCCCTCCGGAAGCAGCTCGGGGACGATAAGGTCATCCTGGGACTCTCCGGCGGCGTGGACTCCACCGTCGCGGGCGTGCTGCTGCACAAGGCCATCGGCCATAACCTTACCTGCATCTTCGTCAACAACGGGCTCCTCCGCAAGAACGAGTTCGAGGACGTCCTCGCCTCGTACCAGGACATGGGCCTGAACGTCATCGGGGCCGATGCCTCGAGGGAATTCCTGGACGCCCTCGCCGGCGTCACCGAGCCGGAGGCCAAGCGCAAGGTCATCGGCCGGCTCTTCGTCGAGACCTTCGACAAGTACGCCCGGCAGATCGAAGGTGCCCGCTGGCTGGCCCAGGGGACCATCTATCCCGATGTCATCGAATCCGCCGGCATCCCCGGCATCGCCTCCAAGATCAAGTCGCACCACAATGTGGGCGGCCTCCCGAAGGAGATGAACCTGAAGGTCGTGGAACCGCTCCGGATGCTGTTCAAGGACGAAGTGCGCCGCGTGGGCCGCGCCCTGGGCATCAAGGAGGAACTCGTGAACCGGCACCCGTTCCCGGGTCCGTCCCTCGGGGTCCGCATCCTCGGCGACGTGACGGAGGAGAAGCTCCGCATCCTGCGGGATGCCGACGATATCTTCATCAAGGGCCTCCGGGCCTATGACTGCACCGGAAAGGGCTTCCGCAGCGCCTCCGACCCGCGTTGCATGGCGACGAACCTGTATGACGCCATCTGGCAGGCGGGCGTGGTCCTGCTGCCCATCCGCAGCGTGGGCGTCATGGGCGACGAGCGCACCTACGAGCATCCGGTCGCACTTCGCGCGGTGGTTTCCACCGACGCGATGACCGCCGACTGGTTCCCGCTGCCCTACGACTTCCTCGCCGAAGTCTCCAACGAGATCATCAACAAGGTCCGCGGGGTGAACCGCGTCGTCTATGACGTGAGCTCGAAGCCGCCGGCAACCATTGAATGGGAGTAAAACGGATATTAACATATAAGCATTACAACAATGAGCACAAGTAACGTTCGTCCCGCCGACATGGAGCGGATCACGACTCCCGAGCTGGCTCGGAAATTCATCGAAGAACAGGTCCAGGAACTGCGCGCGCAGATCGGCGACAAGAAGGTGCTGCTCGCCCTCTCGGGCGGTGTGGACTCCTCCGTCGTCGCGGCGCTCCTCATCAAGGCCGTGGGCAAGCAGCTGGTTTCCGTCCATGTGAACCATGGACTCCTCCGCAAGGGCGAGCCCGAGCAGGTAGTGCGCGTGTTCCGTGACGAGCTCGACGCCAACCTGGTGTATGTGGACGCGGTGGACCGCTTCCTGGACAAGCTCGCCGGCGTGGCCGATCCCGAGCAGAAGCGCAAGATCATCGGCGCGGAATTCATCCGCGTGTTCGAGGAGGAAGCCCGCAAACAGGACGGCATCAGCTTCCTGGCCCAGGGCACCATCTACCCGGACATCGTGGAATCCGGTCCCGTGAAGTCCCACCACAACGTGGGCGGCCTGCCTGAGGACCTTCAGTTTGAGCTGGTTGAGCCGATCAAGCTCCTGTTCAAGGACGAGGTCCGCGTCGTGGGCATGGAACTGGGTCTCCCGGACAACATGGTCTTCCGCCAGCCGTTCCCCGGCCCCGGCCTGGGTGTCCGCTGCACCGGCGCCATCACGCGCGACCGGCTGGAGGCCCTCCGCGAGAGCGACGCCATCCTGCGCGAGGAATTCGCGAAGAACGGCCTGGAAGGCAAGGTGTGGCAGTATTTCACCGTGGTCCCCGACTACAAGTCCACGGGGGTCAAGGAGGGCAAGCGCAGCTGGGACTGGCCGGTCATCATCCGTGCCGTCAACACCCGCGACGCCATGACCGCCACCATCGAGGAGATCCCCTATGCGCTCCTGCACCACATCACGAAGCGGATCGTGACGGAAGTCCCCGGCGTAAACCGCGTCCTGTACGACCTCACGCCGAAGCCCACGGGCACGATTGAGTGGGAATAACGGAATTTTTGATACCCGGCACCGCCCGGGTATCTTTTTTTTGCCCGAACCTATTGCATTTTCAGAAAAAAGCCGTACATTTGCAGTCCCATTCGGGAAATTGAGATATGGTGTAATGGTAGCACTACAGATTCTGGCTCTGTCAGTGAGGGTTCGAGTCCTTCTATCTCAACCTAAAATCAGCCTTTTAAGCTGATTTTTATTTTGAAAAAACGATGGCGGGGTAGCTCAGCTGGTTAGAGCGTCGGATTCATAATCCGGAGGTCGTGGGATCGTGACCCACTCCCGCTACGAGTTTGAGGGGGCTCTGCCCCCTAATACTCCCGCGGCTCCCGGCCTATAAGTCCTTACGGACACGGCCTCCGCCGGGCGCTCTGATGAGCGCCTTGAGAGGGTGAAACATCGTAATACCTATTATATCTGAAGACTGCCCTTCGTGGCGGTTTTTTTTGTTTTCTGTGTTTGCGAGATATCGGAGACGATCGTTTCCCAATCGTGGTTTCCCAATTGTGGCGCAGGTGTGCTACGTTATTGGCGCAGGTGACCTGCACCATAGAGATGCCTCGATGAAAACTTAAAGACAGGCAGGTGCCCATAGGGAGCGTGAGAGGCCGATTGTCGGTCTTTATCGGTCTGCTGGAAGGGAGGTAAAGACAGGCAATCGTTGATTCTTCCGGCTGGTTACCGGAAACGGCCAGGGAACGCAGGGATGCGTTCCCTGATTTCGTGCGAAACCGTGTTTATGGGCTGAATCGTTTGTTTTTGGAGAAAAGTTTCCTATCTTGCAGAACGAACTAATAATCAATGCTATGAACATCATTCTTACCCTGCTCTTCGGAGCCATCGCCGGCTGGTTGGCCGGGTTCTTCGTGATCAAGGAGAAAGGCGGACTCATCTGGAACATCATCATCGGCCTGCTCGGCGGCGTCGTCGGCGGCTGGCTGCTGGGCAAACTCGGGGCGACGGGCTCCTTCTGGGCCCAGTGGTATGGCCAGATTGTCAGCGCCGTGATCGGCGCCGTGGTCCTGATCCTGCTCTGGCGCCTGATCAAGAAGCTCCTCAAGTAGGGAGCCGGTTATAGCTGGGCGATGATATCGCGCACCCGCTCTGCATCTGCATGAGGTCGTTCAGGGTGATGGCCGCCCGCTCGTCCCCCTGCCATTCGGCAATGCCCGTCGGGGCGAAGATGTCCGACAGGCCTTCGCGGTACCGCTCGGCCACCACCTTGCCCTCGTGCAGGACGACGAAGGCGAAGGAGGTGCCGTTGTAGGCATGGTCATCGACCAGGGCTTTCGCGATGGGCGCAAGCCGCGCCGTGAGGGCGGAATCGCCGGGTTCCAGGAAGTCCGGGCCTTCCGCTTCGGGGGAGAGGGGAAACTTCTCCGCCTGGAGTTCGGTCGCCTTCTTGCCGCGGAGCAGCGTGACACCGTATCCGTCCCGCCAGGCGGCGACGGACTTGGCCCAAAGGAACCGGCTCGTCACGGTCTTGTTCTCGAAGTCGACTTTGTTGCGGACGAATTGGATGAAGGAGAAATGGAGGTCGTGGGATCGTGACCCACTCCCGCTACGAAACAAACCTCACTATATCCTCCGGCGCCTTGCAAGCGGCGGTTTTTTTGTTTTGTCATTCATTTTTGCCGGTGGGAACAATTTTTCCGGAAAAACGTTATATTTGCAGAACGAAAACACTTAACACGTAAGAATATGAAACTCCTCAAGCACGTCGTTGCGGCCGTGGCCGCCCTGTCCATCCTCACTTCCTGCTCCGTCATGCAGGGTCTGGTCGCCAATGCGGGTTCCGCCGGAAACAGCACCGGTAACGCCATCGCCACGATCTACAACATCTTCAAGAGCACGGGCGGCATCGACCTGAGCAACATCACCACCCTGATCAACCTGGGCAAGATCCTCACGGGCGCCAACGCCCTCGCCGGCAAGGCCGACTCCTATGTCGAGGAATTCGCCAACGGCCTGTACAACGGTTCCGCCGACCTGGTCAACGAGAAGAACATCGGCAGCGTCATCAACGCCCTCCAGAAGCTGGCGAACGTGGATTCTTCCGCAATCACCAATGCGGTGTCCTCCTACACCGGCGGCGCAGCCCCGGCCATTAACAAGCAGAATGCCCAGTCGACGGTCAGCGCGCTGACGAACCTCCTGAACATTCTCTAGTCCGTCGACCCGGATACGAAAACGGCCTTCCGCATTGTCGGAGGGCCGCTTTTGTCCTTTTTCAGTACGAAACGGAAAGACCGATATGGAACAAATCATCGCCTTACCTTACGCCCCGACGGCCCTGGAGCCGGTCATCAGCGCGGCGACGCTCGGCTTCCACCACGGGAAGCACCTGCAGGCCTATGTCAACAACCTGAACGCCGCCCTGCCCGGGAGCCCATATGAGGGCCTCCCGCTGGAGGAGATTGTCCGCCGGGCCGACGGTGCCGTGTTCAACAACGCGGGCCAGATCCTGAACCACAACCTCTATTTCACGCAGTTCCGTGCCCCGAGGGAGGGGAACGCCCCGGCCGGGGCGTTGAAAGAGCGCATCGACAGCCAGTTCGGCTCCTTCGATTCCTTCCAGGCGGAATTCGTCGCGAAGGGGGCCGGCCTCTTCGGCAGCGGCTGGGTCTGGCTGTCGGCCGGAGACGACGGCGTCCTTTTCATCACCCAGGAACCCAATGCCGGAAACCCGGTCACGAAGGGCCTGCAGCCGCTCCTCACGTTCGACGTCTGGGAGCACGCCTACTATCTGGATTATCAGAACCGCCGCCCCGACCATCTCAAGTCCCTCTGGTCCATCATCGACTGGGACGAGGTGGGCCGCCGCTACGGACGGTAGCTAGAATTCGTCGCCGCCGCCGAAGCCGCCGCGGTTGCCACCTCCGAATCCACCCCGGTTGCCACCACGGCCGCCGGGACCCATGCCGGGCCGGCCGCCCTGCATGCGCTGCTGCATCTCGGACTCCCGCTTGCGCTGGTCCTTGCGATAGGCCTTGAACTGCTCCTTGGTCAGGATCTGCTCCAGTTCCTGGTCATAGGCCTTGCGGGCCTCCCGGCGCCCGGCCATCCGCTTCTCCATCTCCTCCCGGCGCTCCTGCATCTTCTGGAAGAAGGCCTGGCGCTCCGTCTCGGACATGGACCGGAAGTCCGGCCGTTCGCCCCGCTCGCCTTCCGGGCGCTCCGGGCGGGCCAGCAACTGGTTGGCATACTGAAGATTGAGCTTGAACACGGGACCTTCCTGCTCCGGTGTCAGGCCATACTTTTCCACCATCTCCTGCGTCCGGGTGACGGCCGCGAGACTGTCGGACATCGGTTCCGGGAAAGCGGGCTTCTCCGGCTTCCCCTCCTGCGCCTGCAGGGTAACAGCGCACAGCATTCCCACTGCCGCTGCGAGTAAGGTTGACTTCTTCATAACGGCTTGTTAGACACGGAACAGGTCCTTGGGTTTAGTCTCTCAGGACGAGGGCGGTCGCCCAGACTTCGCAGCCTTCGCACCGGCCCACGAAGCCGAGCCGCTCGGTGGTGGTGGCCTTGACGGAAACCGCATCGGCGGGGATGCCCATCACGCCGGCGAGGGTTTCCCGCATCGACAGGATGTGGGGGGCGAGCTTGGGCCTTTGCAGGGCGATGGTGATGTCGGCGTTTCCCACACGCCACCCTTTTTCTTCCAGGATCGCGACGACCTTCGCCAGCAGGATCTTGCTGTCCACGCCTTTCCACTCGTCGGAGGTATCGGGGAACAGGTGGCCGATGTCTCCAAGGGCGAGGGCCCCGAGGAGGGCGTCGCAAAGGGCGTGGATGGCCACGTCCCCGTCCGAGTGGGCCACGAAGCCGGTTTCCGAGGGGATGCGCACCCCGCCCAGCCACATCGGCAGCCCTTCCGCGAGGGCGTGCACGTCATATCCGTTTCCGATTCTGATTTCCATAGTCACAAATATAACGAAAAATGCTTAATTTTGTAAGTTAAGACACAAGGCTTATGGCAGGATTCAATTTCGGTTTCTTCGGAAGCCAGGAACACCGGGTGTTCAACTACAAGCCCCGCTACTACGACCCCGAGGAGGAGGAGCGCAAGCGCCTGTTCGGCGACGTGGACGGCACCAACGCGAAAGCGAAGGAAGAGGGCAAGTATGTGCCGGGCAGCAGCATCCGCGGCGCCTGGCGCGACGGCAACTACAAGCGCACCCGCACCACCCAGACGCGGACGCAGGTGATCATCGGTCTTATCACGATGCTGCTGATCGCCGCCGTGCTCATCTACATCACGAAATTCTACGCCCTCCTGTAGATGGAACTGAAGATCCTTCCCAGGAACATCGCGGACATGATCGCCGCGGGAGAGGTCGTCCAACGGCCCGCTTCCGTGGTGAAGGAGCTCATGGAGAACGCCGTGGACGCCGGGGCGGACCAGGTTTCCGTCACCGTGACGGATGCCGGCCGCACCCTTATCCAGGTCATCGACAACGGTTCGGGCATGTCCCCGGACGATGCCGTCCTGTGCTTCGAGCGCCATGCGACCTCCAAGATCGCCACGGCCGAGGACCTGCAGGAAATCCTCACCTTCGGCTTCCGCGGGGAGGCCCTCGCTTCCATCGCCGCCGTCTCCGACGTGGTCCTCAGGACCCGCCGGGCGGAGGACGAAGTGGGCGTGGAGGTGGAGATGTCCGGTTCCGAACACCTGTCCACCCGGGAAGTCGCAGCGCCCAAGGGCTCCAATTTCGCCGTCCGGAACCTCTTCTACAACGTTCCGGCCCGCCGCAAGTTCCTCAAGTCCGATACCGTGGAGTTCCGCCACATCGTGGAGGAGTTCCAGCGAGTGGCCCTCACCCGGCCCGACATCGCCTTCACCCTCATCCACAACGGTCGGGACATCCATGTCCTGAAGCCTGCCAAGTCCCTGAAGTTCCGCGTGATGGACCTTCTCGGGAGTGCCGTCGTCGGGGAAGTGACCGATATCGAGGCCGATACGACCATCGTCCGCATCCACGGCTTCGTGGGCCGGCCCGAGTCCGCGAAGAAGACCCTGGGCAACCAGTTCCTCTTCGTCAACGGCCGCTACTTCCGGAGCCCTTACCTGCACAAGGCCGTGATGAAGGCCTACGAGGCGCTGATCCCCGAGGGAACCACGCCGTCGTATTTCATCTTCCTGGAGGTGGATCCCGGCACCATCGACGTGAACATCCACCCCACCAAGACCGAGATCAAGTTCGAGGAGGACAGCGTCATCTTCCAGACGCTCTACGCCTGTGTCCGCGAGGCGACGGCCCGCGGCGGCTCCGGCGGCTCCATCGACTTCGACAACCCCGAGGCCCGGGAGATGCCGGTGATCGGCCCGCGCTTCAGCGAATACCGGCCGGTGTCCGTTCCCACGGCGGGCGTGGACCCGACCTACAATCCCTTTACAGCCGGTGACAAATACCTGGACGACAGGGACTTCGGCCCTGTCCAGGGCGGCAGCGCCCCCGTGCATCCCTCCTACACCGTGGACAAGCACGAGGATTACGGCAAACTGTTCGAGGACCGGACCATGCCCACGGCGCAGGTCCTCACCGTCCAGGGAAAGTACATCTTCTCGCAGTCGGCATCCGGCGTGATGGTGGTCCATGTCACCCGCGCCCGCGAGCGCATCCTCTACGACCGCTTCCTCAAGGTCCTCGGAAAGGAGGCCCACGTGAGCCAGAGCACCCTCTTCCCGGTCCAGGTCAATGTGGGTGTCGGCGGCCGTCTTCTCTTCGACGAGCACCAGGACCTGCTGCGGCGCCTGGGCTTCGACATCGACGCTTTCGGGACCGACACGGTCGTTGTGAACGGCGTTCCCGAAGGCTACAGCACCGAGGCGGGCAAGGTCCAGACGATGGTAGGCGACCTCATCCTCATCCTGTCCGAGAACCATGGCGCCCTGCCGGAGATGATGGAGCAGTCGCTCGCGCAGAAGTTCGCCCTCCTGGGCGCCTCCGGCAGCGGGAAGCTCACTTCCCCGACGGAGGCCCAGCGCCTCCTGGACGCCCTCCTCGCTTCCGAAAATCCCGAATTCACGAGCGCCGGCCGCCGGATCATCAGCATCCTGCCGCTGGACGAAATAGACAGACGTTTCTGATGGCATTCCAAAGCAATTTCCTCGACCGCATCCCGCCGGTTACCCGCAACATCCTCATCATCAACGTGATCGTGTTCCTGGCCACGCTGATCAACCAGGAGTTCATGGTGGGGACCTTCGCGATGTTCTACCCGGCATCGCCCCTGTTCCGCTGGTGGCAGCCCCTCACGCACATGTTCATGCATGGCGGCTGGATGCACATCCTGTTCAACATGTACACCCTCGTGATGTTCGGCATGGTGGTGGAGCGGGCGCTCGGGACGAAGAAGTTCCTGATCCTGTATTTCGTGGCCGGTTTCGGAGCCGTCGCCCTGCACACGGGCGTGGAGTGGCTGCAGGTGCTTTCGCTGGCCTCCTCCAACGATCCGTCCGCCCAGGCGCAGTACATCGACCTGCTCCGGACACCGGTCGTGGGTGCTTCCGGGGCCATCTATGGCGTCCTCGTCGCCTTCGCGATGCTCTATCCCCAGGCGCGGATGACGCTCCTCTTCCCGCCGGTCACCCTGGACGCCAAGTGGATGGTCGCCATCTTCATCGGCATCGAACTCCTCACCGGCATCACCGGCACGCAGATGGGTATCGCCCATTTCGCCCACCTGGGCGGTGCGCTGTTCGCCTTCCTGCTCGTCCTGTATTGGCGTAAACGCGGAGAATTATGGAGGAGGTAAAGAAGAAGCACGGCTGGTTTTCGCGCCTGACCTTCGGGACGACGGCCCTCATCATCGCGGGCCTGCTCCTGCTGAGCTACCTGTCCGTGTTCGTGAATCCGGCGCGGGCATGGTTCTTCACCCTCTTCGGCCTGCTGTTCATCCCGCTGGTCATCCTGGATGTCATCTTCTTCATATGGGCGTTCTTCCGCCGTTCCCGGATGACGGGGCTCCTGCTGGTGATGCTGCTGCCGGCCCTGTTCCTGGTGGGCAAGTATTACCAGTACAAGGCGCCCGAAACGGACCGGGAGCCGTCCCTGAAAGTCGTCTCCTACAACGTGGGCCTCTTTGCCCATGGAAACATGGGGGAGCGCCGCCTGGTCCTGGCCGATTCCGTCGCCGCCTATCTCCGGGGCACGGACGCCGACGTGATCTGCCTCCAGGAGTTCTACCTGCCCAACACCTTGAACCTGGACGCCTGGTTCCGGGACCGTTTCCCGGGCTATCATGCCGATTATTACGTGCTTACCGGGGAGAAAGGCCATGCGGGGAACGTCACCCTCTCCCGCCGTCCCGTCCTGTACAAGGGCAAGCTGGACTTCGAGAAATCCACGAACCTCGCCCTCCATACCGACATTCAGCTGGACTCCACCGTCCTGCGCTTCTACAACTGCCACTTCGAGAGCTACAACATCTCCCTGTCCGGCCTGGTACGTTCCCTGAAGAAGGTGGACGACGAGGCCGTGGAGGACACCGGCCGCAAGATGCGCCGCTCCATCGTCCAGCGTCCGAAGCAGGTGGATGCGGTCATGCGGGACGTCGATGCCTGCCCGGTCCGTTCGGTGGTCCTGGGCGACTTCAACGACAATCCGCTTTCCTATACGCTGTACCGCCTGTCCCGCGGCCGCTGCGACGCCTTCGTGAAGGCGGGGAAGGGCTTCGGCGCCACGTTCCGGACGCTGTGGCCGCTGCTCCGCATCGACTATATCCTGTATCCCAGGGACCTGGAAGCCGTTCATTATGAGGTCCCGAAAGTCAAGTATTCCGACCATTATCCCGTGATCACCACCTTCTATGAAAAGAGATGAAATCCTGGCCGAGGCCCTGAAGACACTCCGCGCCGGCGGCACGGTCCTCTATCCCACCGATACCGTCTGGGGCCTGGGCTGCGACGCCACGAACCCCGAAGCCGTGGCCCGCATCTATGAAATCAAGCGCCGCAGCGAAGCCAAGTCGCTGGTCCTCCTGGCCTGCGACCTGGACATGGTGGCAAAGTACGTGAAAGAGATCCCCTCCATGGCCGTGGACCTCGTGGAGGTCAACGACAAGCCCATGACGATTATCTACCCCGAAGCGCAGGCCGGCGTCCAGGGCGAACCCGGCGACCGCTGGCACCTGGCGTGGAACGCTGTCGCCGAGGACGGCTCCGTGGGCATCCGTATCCCGATGTCCGAGTTCTGCAGGGACCTGACCTTCAAGCTGGGACGTCCGCTCGTGTCCACCTCGGCGAACATCTCCGGCGAGCCTACTCCCAAGCGGTTCAGCGACATCCCCCAGGAAATCAAGGATGCCGTGGACTTCGTCGTCCCCCCGTCGGCGGACACCGAATCCACCGGCAAGTCCTCCCAGATCATCAAGGTCGCCCTGGACGGACAGGTGGAGATCATCCGGATGTAAATCTATTCGTACCGCAGGTACACCGCCGTGGCGGCAAGGACGGCGGCGGTTTCCGTGCGGAGGCGCGAGGCGCCCAGGTGCACGGGGATGTAGCCGTACTCGAGGGCGAGACGGGCTTCTTCCGGTGAAAAGTCGCCTTCCGGGCCGATGAGGACGGTGATGTCGTTGCCGTCGTAATCCTGTAGGGCCTCCTGGATGGAAATCCGCTTCGTGTCGCCTTCGAAGCAGTAGGCGATCAGTTTGAGACAATCCGAGTCGGCCTGGCGGATGAATTCCTTGACCGTGACCGGTACCGCAATTTCGGGGATGCGGGCCTTGAGGGACTGTTTGGTGGCGGACAGGGCGATGCGGTCGGCGCGGTCGGTCTTATACACTTTCCGTTCCGAGCGCTCCCCGATGGTAGGGACGATCCGGTCCACACCTATTTCGGTGGCCTTTTCCACGAACCATTCGAAACGGTCGTTGTTTTTTGTCGGGCAACAGGCGACGGTGAGCCGGTACGGATGCCCGCCCCAGCCGGGGAAAGTCTCCAGCACTTCGGCTTCCGCCCCTTTCGGACTGTCGTCCGTCAGCCGGCAGCGGTACATCGTTCCCAGGCCGTCGATGACATGGATCTCGTTGCCGCTGCGGTGTCGCAGCACCCGGCAGCAGTGTCCCGACTCTTCGGCATCCAGCCGGCAGGTCCGGCCGTCGGCGTCATAAGCGTAAAACAGTTCCATGGTGCAAATATCGTCAAAATTCCGTAACTTAGCACCATGTACATCGGGCTCATATCGGATTCGCACGGGGTGTTCGGTCCCGAGTTCCGGAAGTTCCTGGAGCCGGTGGACGAGATCTGGCATGCCGGGGACTTC
>JAFUDV010000006.1 GCA_017464245.1 Bacteroidales bacterium
AAGTCCGTAGGTAAAGATAGAAGAAAGAAATGAACAACAACCTTAACAAAGTTAAGTACGAAGAGCCGTGTGATGGGAGACTGTCAAGCACGGTTCCGAGAGAAGGGCGGGGTGAAACTCCCCGCCACTTACTCAACCGGATGATTTACATGGCCCTGGCCCTTTCTTTCGCCGCCGGATGCGGTCCGGCTGTCCTCCCTCAATCCGAATGATGTGAAGTCCGTGGACGTCCTCAAGGACGGGTCCGCCTCCATCTACGGAGTCCGTGGCGCCAACGGCGTCATCCTGATTACGACCAAACACTGACCAACCTGTATAACCAAATGAAAACCAACCGAATCCTTCTTGCCGCCGCCGTTCTCCTGGCGGCCGCCATGTTTGTATCCTGCGGCAATGCGAACCGCAAGAAAGCCCAGGCGCCGGAAGAGCAACCTGCCGCCTCGGTCGTTTATTTCACCCGCGAAATCACTCCGGAAGCCCTCGTGAAGGTCTATGAGGCCGTCGGACGGGAAGCCACCGGCCGCGTGGCCGTGAAGATCTCCACCGGCGAAATGGGCGGGAACAACTACCTGAAGCCGGAGCTCATCGGAGAGCTGGTGAAGAAAGTGAACGGCACCCTCGTGGAGTGCAACACCGCCTATGCCGGTTCCCGCAACACCACGGCCGCCCACAAGGAGACCATCAAGGCCCATGGCTTCTATGACATCGCCCCCGTGGACATCATGGACGAGGAAGGGGAGATCCGGATTCCCGTCAAGGACGACAAGTGGATCAAGTACGACCTCGTGGGCTCCCACATCCAGAACTACGACTTCATGATCAACCTGGCCCACTTCAAGGGCCACATGATGGGTGGTTTCGGCGGTGTGCTCAAGAACGCCTCCATCGGCGTCGCCTCCGCCAACGGCAAGGGTTACATCCATTCCGCCGGCAAGGTGGCCGACAAGGACGAAGCCTGGGAGCAGCTTCCCGAAGGCTGGGAAAGCAGCCCCGAGAAGAATACGCCCTTCATCGAGTCCATGGCTGCGGCCGCCCAGGCCGTCCATGAGTACTTCGGCGGCGGGGAGCGCATCCTGTACATCGACGTGATGAACAACATCTCCATCGACTGCGACTGCGACAGCAATCCGCACGATCCCACCATCCAGGACATCGGTATCGCCGCCTCCCTGGATCCGGTCGCCCTGGACAAGTTCTGCCTGGACCAGGTGATGAACATCCCTCAGGATGACAGCAACGACAACAAGGCCCTCCTCGAGCGCATCGAGCAGCGCCACGGCACCCGCATCGTCTTCCGCGGTGAGGAAATGGGCCTGGGTACGACGAACTACACCGTCGTCGAGCTCTGAAACAACGCTTCCGGTCGGGAAGATTCGTGCAAAATCGGGCCGATATGCCCGAATACTACCGTACAAACAGGAAAAACGGGCAGAACCACCTGGTACTGCCCGTTTTTATGGTTGTTTTATTAAGACCTAATACCGGTTCAGCGGACGGCCGGCGGTCATCATGTGGACCTTGCGGACGACGTCTTCGAGGACCTTCGCGTGGGCGGCCTTCTCGGCGAGCTGCTCCTCGGTGGGTTCCTTCGCGGTGAGGGCGGCGAAGTGTGCATTGGCGGAGGCAAGGACGGTGTCAATGAGTTCGACGATGTCCAGCATGTCCTTCTCCACGAAACCGCGGGAGGTGATGGCCGGGGTGCCGATGCGGAGGCCGCTGGTCTGGAAGGCGCTGCGGCTGTCGAACGGAACCATGTTCTTGTTCACGGTGATGTCCGCGCGGACAAGTTCCTTTTCCGCGACACGGCCGGTCAGGTCCGGGAACTTGGTGCGGAGGTCGATGAGCATCAGGTGGTTGTCCGTGCCCCCGGAGATGACGTTGTAGCCGCGGCGGAGGAATTCGGCGCACATCGTGGCCGCATTGGCGACGACTTGCTTCTGGTAGGCGACGTATTCCGGCTGGGAAGCCTCGTAGAACGCGACGGCCTTGGCCGCGATCACGTGTTCGAGCGGACCGCCCTGGATGCCCGGGAAGACGCTGGAGTTGAGGATGGCGCTCATCTTCTTGATCTCGCCCTTCGGGGTGGTGAGGCCCCAGGGGTTGTCGAAGTCCTTGCCCATCAGGATGACGCCGCCGCGGGGACCGCGGAGGGTCTTGTGGGTGGTGGAGGTGACGATGTGCGCGTACTTGACCGGGTTCTTCAGGAGACCGGCGGCGATGAGGCCGGCGGTATGGGCCATGTCGATCCAGAGGATGGCGCCCACTTCGTCGGCGATCTTGCGCATGCGCTCGTAGTCCCACTCGCGGGAGTAGGCGGAGGCGCCGCCGATGATGAGCTTCGGCTTGCACTCGAGGGCCTTGCGCTCCATTTCGTCATAGTCCACGCGGCCGGTTTCCGGGTTCAGCCCGTAGGCGACCGGCTTATAGAGGATACCGGAAGCATTGACGGGTGAACCGTGGGTGAGGTGGCCGCCCATGGACAGGTCCAGGCCCATGAACACGTCGCCGGGACGCAGGCAGGCCATCGTGACGGCCATGTTGGCCTGGGCGCCGGAGTGGGGCTGGACATTGGCATATTCCGCATCATAGAGCTTGCAGAGGCGGTCGATGGCGATCTGCTCGATCTGGTCCACCACTTCGCAGCCACCGTAATAACGCTTGCCGGGATAGCCCTCGGCATACTTGTTGGTGCAGATGGAGCCCATGGCGGCCATCACCTGGTCGGAGACATAGTTCTCGGAGGCGATGAGTTCGAGGCCGGAAGCCTGGCGGTCGTGTTCTTTCTTGATAAGGTCGAAGACCTGAAGATCCTGTTTCATGTTATCGGTTTTGTGTTTGTGCCTGGCGCGTGGCCAATGCATTCACAAATATAACCCTTTTTTCTTAACTTTGCGGCCATGAAGGACAGAAAATTGCTGAATATCGAACTGGGCCGGATTTCGGCTTCCGAGTATCGGGAAAGGCCGGCTTCCGGGCTCGCCGTCGTGCTGGACAACATCCGCAGCGCGCACAATGTCGGAGCCGCTTTCCGGACGGCCGATTCGTTCGGCATCGACCGGGTGTTCCTGTGCGGCATCTCGGCCGTTCCCCCTTCCGCGGAGATCCACAAATCCGCCCTCGGCGCGGAGGACGCGGTCCCCTGGGAGCATGTCGATGACACGCTAGAGGCCGTCCGCCGCCTCCAGGCCGATGGCTGGACGGTCGTCGCCGTGGAGCAGACGGTCCATTCCCTCAAACTCGGTTCCACTTTCCGGCGCGAACCCGGACGGAAGTACGCCCTCGTCTTCGGCAACGAAGTTTCCGGCGTGCGGCAGGATGTCGTGGACGAGAGCGACTTCGCCCTGGAAATCCCCCAATACGGCACCAAGCACTCCCTGAACGTCTCCGTCTCCGTCGGCGTCGTCCTCTGGGAAATGGTGCGCTGACCTGTCCGCCCCATGACCCTCGCACAACTGTTCAAAAGAATCCTCCCGTACATGAAGCCGCACAGGTTCCTGCTGGCGGCCACCCTGTCCCTGACGCAAGATGGCATCATCGGGTCCTGCCGAATTGCCAGGCCCGCAGGCTTTCATGGCTTTCGTTGAACTCCTTTTCCGTCACCCGCTCATCGCGGGTGAAGAAGAGGAAATCGCTTTCCAGTTCGCTCCCTTCATAGAGGAGGGCGAGGAGCCGGTCCTGCTGCGCGAGGCGGATGCATTCGCGGTGCATGGACAGGAACCGGTGCAGCAGGGGCAGGGCGGGGAAATCGCAGGTCTCACCCTGGAGCCAGAGATGGTCCGGGCACCAGGCGCAGACCATCGCCGCGTTCTTGAATTCGGCATAGGCTTCCCGGGGATACCCGACCCGGAGCAGGAACCGGGCGAAGGCCTCATGCGCGCGGCTTTGTGCGAGGATCCATCCGATTTCGTCATCCACCTGCTCCCATTGGGCTTCGAGCCGGGCAATCCGCTCCCGATAGGGCTCCGAAGCGGTATTGACGAGGGAAGGGACCATCCGGACATGGCCGTTCTCGGTCCAGGCGACAAGCGTGTACTTTTTGTTTGACATACGCATAACAGTATTTGAAAAGAACGATTCCGGGTCCCCGGCCCGTCAGGGTACAATACGCCCTGCCCAAGGATGGGCCTTCGCCCGGATTGTGAAATACTGTTATGGTTGAAAAATGCTTACGAGTGCATGCTGCGACGCTTTCGGGATGCAAAGATACACCGAAAAATCCGAAATGCAACGGGAGTTTGACAGTATAAAGTAACTTTTTTATACTGTCAAACTCCCGAGAGAAACGATAATTTTCATTTGTTAACGGGATTTACCGGGATTTAAGCCTAGGTTCTAAACCTTGTAAAAAGCGCCTGAAGTTTCTATATAGGTGATGGCTTCTCTTTTGCCCAGAATTATAACACAAATACACGGATGGACTTGCTGGAATCATAATTCTTTGTATCTTTGCAATGCATTTATTCGACTAAAGTTCTTAGTCTCGAATTCTAAAGGCACCTCAGCCCCAACTGAAGTGCCTTTTCTCATCCAAGAAAACAAAGTCGAAGGGGTGCTCCTCAGACCCCACCAAAAATCTTACGGAGATAAGAACTGAATAAATGCAACAAAAGATTTTTCGAGTCGGGTTGAGCCTGTACTTGGAGTTCAGGATCCCAAAAATTGTCAAAGTGAAGGCGTATACACGTGTTCGCAAAGGCAAAATCGAGAAAGTCCGTTCGCACTATCGAAGCGTTTGGGGACGTTAGATAGTTACTGACGGATACTGCCGATAAGGCGGTTCTATTCCTACCTTCGACTTAAGGGAGCGTTTCTGCGCTCCCTTTTTTCAGTTTGCCCTGCTAGATCTGCTATGTGTCCGCCCTTTCAGCGGGGTTGGTACGCCTCGCTTTGGAACTGACTGACAATCAGTATTCTATGAAAAATCTCGTCCCAAGTCCCCTCTCATTACGAGGGGTTTGGTACGAGATGTTTTGTAACTTATTGGGAACATGGCACTTGCAAAAAGGCTCGTGCCAAACCCCATGTGCTGCTTACGCGTTCTGCTTGATCTCGGCCTGGGCGGCGGCGAGGCGGGCGATCGGGACGCGGAACGGGGAGCAGGAGACGTAGTCGATGCCGATCGTGTTGAAGAACTCGATGGACTTCGGGTCTCCGCCGTGCTCACCGCAGATCCCGCACATGAGGTTCTCGCGGCGGCTGCGGCCCTTGTCCACACCGAGCTTCACCAGCTGGCCGACGGCCTTGGTGTCGATGGTCTGGAACGGATCGGAATCGAGGATCTTGTTGCCCAGGTAGTCACCCATGAAAGTGCCGATGTCGTCGCGGCTGAAGCCGAAGGTCATCTGGGTGAGGTCGTTGGTACCGAAGCTGAAGAACTCGGCGGCGCGGGCCATGCGGTCGGCGGTCAAGGCGGCACGCGGGATCTCGATCATGGTGCCGAACTGGTAATCGAGGAACTGCTGGGTAGCAGCCTCGACCTCGGCCTTGGTTTTGTCGCAAATGGCTCTCTGGAAGCTGAGCTCACGGGCGGAGATGGTGACCGGGATCATGATCTCCGGGTGCGGGTGCAGGCCTTCCTTCTGGAGTTCCGCGGTGGCGGTGAAGATGGCGCGGTACTGGGTCTCGGCGATGAGCGGGAAGCTCACGTGCAGACGGACGCCGCGGTGGCCCATCATCGGGTTCACCTCGTGGAGGGATTCGCCTCTCTTCTCGATTTCCTTCACGGAAACGCCCAGATCCTTGGCGAGTTCCTTCTTCTTGTCCTCACCCTTCGGCACGAACTCGTGCAGCGGCGGGTCCAGAAGGCGGAACACGACCGGCTTGCCGTCCATCACGCGGAGGGTCTCCTTGACGGCGGCCTTCATGAAGGGCTCGAGCTCGGCCAGGGCGGCCATGCGCTCCTCGTCGGTGTCGCAGAGGATCATCTTGCGGAGCTTGGAGAGCGGAGTCTCGGAATTGCGGCCGTAGAACATGTGCTCGATACGGAACAGGCCGATGCCCTGGGCCCCGAACTTGAGGGCGCGGGCGGCATCCTCGGGGGTGTCGGCGTTGGTGCGGACACCGAGCTTGCGGTACTTGTCGCACATCGCCATGAATCGGGCGAAGAGCGGGTTCTCGGAGGCGTCCATCGTGTCGATGGCGCTGCCATAGACGAGGCCCTTGGCGCCGTTGAGGCTCAGGAAGTCACCTTCCTTGAAGGTCTTGTTGATACCCTGGAAGGAGACGGTCTTGTCCTTGAAGTTGATCTTGAGGGCGTCGCAGCCCACGATGCAGCACTTGCCCCAGCCACGGGCCACGAGGGCGGCGTGGGAGGTCATGCCGCCGCGCTCGGTGAGGATACCCACGGAGGCGTGCATGCCGTCGATGTCTTCCGGGGAAGTCTCCTCACGGACGAGGATGCACTTCTTGCCGGCACCGGCGTACTTGATGGCGTCCTCGGAGGTGAAGACGATCTGGCCAACGGCGCCGCCCGGGGAAGCCGGGAGACCCTGGGCAAGGACTTCGGCCTTCTTCTCGGAAGCCGGGTCCAGGATCGGGTGGAGGACCTCGTCGAGCTGGGCGGGAGCGACGCGCAGGATGGCGGTCTTCTCGTCAATCAGGCCTTCGTCCACCATGTCCACGGCCATCTGCAGGGCGGCGAGGCCGGTGCGCTTGCCGATACGGCACTGCAGCATCCACAGCTTGCCTTCCTGGATGGTGAACTCGATGTCCTGCATGTCCTGGAAGTGCTGCTCGAGGCGGACACGGATGTCGTCCAGCTCCTGATAGACTTCCGGCATGGCGGTCTCGAGGGAGGCGAGGTTCTTGTTCTTCTCGCTCTTGGTGGCCTCGTTCAGGGGGTTCGGGGTGCGGATACCGGCAACCACGTCCTCGCCCTGGGCGTTGATGAGCCATTCGCCGTAGAACTTGTTGTCACCGTTGGCCGGGTTGCGGGAGAAGGCGACGCCGGT
>JAFUDV010000019.1 GCA_017464245.1 Bacteroidales bacterium
CGCTGCCGCCCTGATGTACTACAAAGGTCCGTACCGCAGCATCCCCCGTGCCCTGAAATACCGCGACGACCTTTCTGCGGGCCGATACTATGGAATGCTCCTGGGCCAGCGCCTCGCCGCCGCCCCGCAGTTCACCGATGTCGACCTGGTCATTCCCGTTCCCTTGCATTGGACCCGCCGATGGTCCCGCGGCTACAACCAGGCGGAAATCCTCGCGCGCGCCATTTGCAAAGCGATGTCATTTCCCGTCATTCCGGGCGGAACGTCCTCTGGCCTTCCGGGCATGACGTCCTCTGTCATTCCGGGCCAGCCCCGGAATCTTCCCGAGGTCCGGACGGACCTCCTCGTCCGGGCACGCCCCACGCGCACCCAGACACGGCTCTCCGTGGAAGAGAAGGCCCGGAACGTGGCCTCGGCCTTCCGGGTGCCGGAGCCTTCCGGCGCGAAGGCCCTCGCCTCGGCCCGCCACATCCTTCTCGTGGACGACACGTTCACGACCGGGGCAACGTTATATGCCTGTTACGCCGCCCTGCGCCCTTGCGCCTCCGCCCGCATTTCCATCGCCACCCTCGCTGTTGTCGAGGGCACGCCTTCGGGCGTCGAGGGCTCCCCCTCCGCCGGCCCATGAGCAGAACGAGACTCTCGTCGGTTACAAATACGGGCCAAAACGTCCCCAGTGCGAGACCGAAGTCTCTCGCTGGCCGCATAACAGAAGAAAAACGTCCCCTGTGAGGACCTGACTAAGAAACAGACTTATGGATGAAAGGATGAAACGAAGGAAAGAGTACCGTACCTGGAAGAAAGGGTATTACCATCTGTGTACGGACGGATGGAAGGACGGCTTGTTGTTCCATGATGAAGGAGAGTATGTGAACGCGGTGAATTCCATTTCCTTGTTGGATCTGAAGTACCCCGTCAAGGTGCATTATTATGAAGTGATGCGTGGGCATCTCCATCTGATCCTGTCCGGAAGGGGGACCCACTGCGTGGATTCATTCGATTATCTCAAGATACGTATCGGCCGGAGGCTTCGTGCGGACGGAAGGCCGCCGCTTCCTCCGGACTACGATTTCCGGCTGATTCCCATTGAGAATGAGGAACAGATGCGGGATAACCTGGTGTATATTGCCATGAATGCGCCAAAGGTAATGGAAATCCTGCCGACCGGGTATCTGTGGGGATCGGCCATGATGTTTTATTCCGATCTGTCGCGCCTGTTCGAAACCGTACGTGCCGGCGACCTGTCCGGTCGGAAACTTGAGAGAATGCTCGGCACGCATCTGGAGATTCCGCCGGAGCGGTTGATCCAACCGGCCCTCGGAATGGTGCTGCCGCAGAGTTTCGTGGATACCGATGTGTTTTACAGAATGTTCCCTACAGCCCGGAAATTCTTGATCAAGTTGGTGAAGGATTACGAAGCCTATACCCGGATTGCCGCGCAGGTGGGAGAGGAGGTCGTGTTCTCCCTGGAAGAGGCTATGGACATAGTCCGGCTGGCATTGAACCGGGCCAATCTGTCCCTTGAAAGCTTGAACCACGAAATGAGATGCAACTTTGCCGTTCAGATGCATCAGCAGTATCAGTTGAATGCCCACCAGCTTGCTTGTGCACTCAAGGTGCCCGAGCGTGTCATTGCCCAGGCACTCTATGCCGCTCGGCAACGCCCGAAACGATGATTTATTCGGTTCGCCGCTGCGTTAATTTGCCCTTCTTTATGATAGTAGTCTTGCG
The DNA here is from genome assembly GCA_017464245.1 of Bacteroidales bacterium. Taxonomy (GTDB): domain Bacteria; phylum Bacteroidota; class Bacteroidia; order Bacteroidales; family UBA932; genus Cryptobacteroides. The sequence goes on from JAFUDV010000019.1 coordinate 1,732, forward strand.
CCGGTGACGAATGTCCATAAAAATGCATTCGGCGAGAGACTATCGTCCCGCCGCGGACGCAAAAAGACACTTTTTTGAGGCCGATGGGAGCAGCCTCGGCAACCATCGACACGCTCTCGACGCGATTCGAATGCTTCCAGCGCCGCCCTAAAGCTTGTGGACGAATCCGGAGGCATTCCGGGGACCGTTGAGGGAGAGGAAGGCCTGGTCCACCAGCGTTCCGTTCCGGGTGACGTTCATCTGGAGCACGCCGTAGGCGTACCACAGGCGGTCTTCGGAAAGGGCTTCGTAGCGGATGGAGCCGTTACTCTCGAAGGTGCACGCGTAGCCTTCCCGTTCGGTACGCGAGCCTTCCAGGGTGATGGTCCAGTCGGCATGGCTGCTTTGCGGGTCCATGCGTACGGCCCGAATCGTGAAACGGGTCGGATAACTATCGTCCTGGAGGGACAGGTCGCCGTCGTAATCCAGTTTCCAGACTTCTCCGTCCAACTTGTTGATAACGAGACCTTTCAGTCGGCATTCCCGTTGAAGCACCCAGGTGCTCCCGGTCTGGGACAGGTTGCCTTGCATGAGGTAGAAAGCCTGGGAGGAAAGGGCGTTGGGATCGGCCCGCAGGGCCGTTTCCAGTTCCTCCAGGGCCGATGCTGCCAGGTCGTCGGTCAGGGCCAGCATATAGGTCTGGACGGGGTTGCCGGTCCGGTCTTCATTGCCGCCGAAGGCGTCGGAATCGGCCTTGCTGCAGGCGGACAGGATGAGCAGGGCGATGCCTGCGAGGAAATACCATGTTCTCATAAGGCTTACGATCTGATTCCCAGGCCCATCCGGACCAGATAAACATTCCCGTAACCGCCTTCGGCAAAACCGAAAAGCTTTTTACCACCCCATTGGAGGCCGAGCGGAACCACCTGCCAGGCCGGACGGATGCGGGTCCCTTCAAAGTCCCCGATGGACAGCTGTCCGCCTGCCGCCAGTTTC
>JAFUDV010000020.1 GCA_017464245.1 Bacteroidales bacterium
GCCCTTCCCTTCATTGACATAACAACAAAAAATCCAGCCAAAATGCTGAATCCTCTTTTCCGAAAACTGCCGAAATCAACTTTTCTGAAAATTGTTGAAGAAAAGTTTGCTTTTTACAACTTCATCATCTCATTGTACCTGCCCATTGACAAGAATGCACTTCTCAATTTCTATAAAAGTTACGACGACATGGTCATCGCCATCAACTCCAATACCGGCAGCGAATACGACATCAATGAATTCTTCGATCCCGAATCACACCTAGGCTTTGCGCAAATGCTGGAAGTCACAGCACACTCCAGTTTTGCCGATGATCCCCGCAGCATCATCCTCGCGTCGAATGAACAGAAACAGCGTATTGCCGACCAGCTCCGCAAGCGGACCAGTGCGTCGATTGGGCAGATCAAGCGATTTCTGCATATGGAATGATGCGTTTGAGAGGTGCTCGTTTCGGTGCACCTCTCAAACGCGTGTACGCTGATGCACAGCACTGTAGTTTTCAAGAGGTGCACAAGAAAGCGCACCTCTTATAAGTTAAAAAGTTGAAAATCAAGATCATAAGATGCAAGAGGTGCACCGAAAGGAGGGCTTGACGCGCTAGCACTTCACCAGGCCGATGCCGGGGAGGTCCGGGAGGGCGAGGCGACCATCGACGACAGCGACGCCGCGGAAGAGGTCGTTGGAGATGAGGAGGTTGCCGTCCAGGTCGGCGAAGTCCACGGCCGGGGAGAGCTGGGCGGCGGCGGAGACGGCGCAGGAGGTCTCGGTCATGCAGCCGAGCATGACTTTCATGCCCAGGGAGCGGGCGAGCTCCACCATGCGATGCGCCTCGCGGAGGCCGGTGCACTTCATGAGCTTGATGTTAATGCCGGAGAAAAGCCCATGCATCCGTGGGACGTCGGGGAGGCGCTGGACGGACTCATCGGCAAAGAGAGGGAGCGGGCTGCGCTCGAAGAGCCAGGCCTGGTCGTCGTAGCGGCTGATCGCCAGGGGCTGCTCCACCATCACGACACCGTGCTCCTTGAGCCAATAGATCATGTCCAGGGCCCGGAAACGGTCGCCCCAGCCCTGGTTCACGTCCACGGCGATGGGAAGGTCGGTGACGGATCGGATGGTCTCGATGATTTCCTTGTCCCGGTCCGTTCCCAGCTTGACTTTCAAGATGTTGAATTGACCGGCGCACTCGAGCGTCTTCTCCTTCATGACCTCGGGCGTGTCGATGCCGATGGTAAAGGTCGTCGATGGCGCCTTGGCCGGGTCGTATCCCCAGATCCGGTACCAGGGAGCGCCCAGCATCTTGCCCACCAGGTCGTGCAGGGCGATGTCCACGGCGGCCTTCGCGGCCGTATCGCCGGGCGACAGGCTGTCCACGTATGTGAGGATGTCCTCCAGGCAGAACGGATCCGCGAACTGCTCCAGATCCACCTGCTGCAGGAAGGCAGTCACAGATTCCACGCTCTGCCCCAGATACGGCGGCATGGACGCTTCTCCGTAACCCGTAAAACCCTGATAGGCAATCTCCACCTGCACACCGGGCGTCGTGGTCCGGCTGTAGGAGGACACCGTGAATGTATGCTTGAGCTGCAACTCGTACGGGTAGAAGCTCAGTTTCATCCGCCGCGGTCCGGCCGGCTGCTGGACCGGTTCGTCGGACAGGGGCTCCTCCCCTTCGGGCACTTCCTGCCGCTTCCGGGTACCGCACCCGATCGCCAGGCCCGCGCCTACGGCCGCCAGGCCGGCGATCCGAAGGAAATCACGTCTGTTCTGCTTCATAAGGCTACTCCAGATAATAAGGATTCGTCAATGTCGTGTTCAGCCCCTCCTGCCTGTCGATGAAAGGAAGGATCCGGCTGGCAAACAGGTACCGGCCGGTGTTGTACGCGTCGTACAGGGGATCCTCCGGAAGGAAACTGCCGATTTTCACCAGCCCCAGCGAATGGATGAAACGCCCCTCGCCGATGTAGATGCCCACATGGGACACCCTGGGCGCCGCCGTATCCTGGCGGCCGAAGAAGACGAGGTCGCCGGGCTGCAGGTCGTCCAGCCCATAGATGCGCTCCCCCACCTTCGCCTGCTGGGAAGCGTTCCGCGGGATGATGATGCCATGCATGAACAGGACGGTACGGACAAAGCCGCTGCAGTCCATCCCGTGGGAGGACATGCCTGCCCACACATACGGGAACCCGTTCATGGTCAATGCAGTAGCGATGATGTCGGCCGGCTCGGAGCGAAGGCCCTTCCGCCATGCGTCCTCCGGTTCGCCGAGGCTGCGGTGCAAATAGCCGACGCGCCCGTCGGGAAAGCCCACACGGTAGTACCGCCCCTGGCGACCCAGGTCCTTCAGGCGCGCACCGCCGACGACGTCGGAGACGGTGCCGCCCCGGGCCGACGGCCGGTCCAGCACCACGCCCATCAGCGCCGTCACGACGATCTTCGGCGCCGCGTTCCAGGCATGATACTCCTCGAAGGAAAGCGGAGTGATGGCATCCTTGTGCACCCAGCCCGTGTACACGTCCGGCGTCTCCACCTGCGGCCAGCCGTTCTTCTCGGCCCGCTGCAGGATATGGACCGGCATCCCGAGGAGCGCCTGCGAATCCATCACCGCATCATAATCCGGCGTAAGGCGCACATTGCACACGGAAATGTTCACGACACCGTACTCCTGCGCGGCGGCGGCAAGGCACGGCAACATGGACAGCAAAATCGTCAACCACTTTTTCATATCTTCAAAGATACGCATTTTTTCGTATCTTTGCCCCCGCATAAAACGGACTACGATGAAGCATTCCCTCCCGAAGACCCTCCTCTCCCTCATTCCGGTCTTCGTCCTTATCGCGCTGCTGGCGCTGAACATCGGCATCTTCGGAGCCGACTCCATCCTCGGAGCCAGCCAGGTGGCCCTCCTCGCATCGGCAGGGGTGGCCATCCTCATCGCCACCTTGGCCTTCAAGACGCCGTGGAAGGACTTCGAGGAGGCCATCAAGCGGAATTTCAGCGACATCGCCGGGGCGACCCTCATCCTCTTCCTCATCGGCGGCGTCTCGGGCACATGGACCATGAGTGGCGTCGTTCCCGCCTTCATCTACTACGGAGTACAGCTGATCAACCCCAAGGTCTTCCTCCTGACGGCCTGCGTCATCTGCGCCGTCGTCTCCGTGATGACCGGCAGTTCCTGGACCACCATCGCCACGATCGGCGTAGCCCTGCTGGGCATCGGCAAGGCGGAGGGTTTCTCCGACGGCATGATCGCCGGGGCCATCATCTCCGGTGCCTACTTCGGCGACAAGGTCTCTCCCCTGTCGGACACGACCGTGATGGCGTCGTCGGTCAACCAGGTGCCGCTCTTCACCCACATCCGGTACATGTTCTTAACGACGGTGCCGTCCATGGTAATCACCCTCATCGTCTTTACGGTCGTCGGCCTTTCGCACGATACGGCCGATGCTTCCCAGATCGGCCTGTACACCAACGTCTTGTCCTCCAAGTTCCACATCACCCCGTGGCTGATGCTGGTCCCGGCCCTGACGGTCTTCCTCATCCTGAAGCGCATGCCGGCGATCCCGGTCCTCGCCATCTCCGTGCTGTCGGCGGCCGTCGCGGCCCTCGTTTTCCAGCCGGAAATCATTGCCGGCATCGGCTCGAAGGTCACCGAGGGATCCCGGGCGCGGGTTCTCCTCGCCGGCACGGTGGAGAGTATCTACAATACCATCACGCTGGAAACCGGCCATCCGGAGGTGGACAGCCTCGTCTCGTCGCGCGGCATGCTGGGCATGCTCAACACCGTGTTTCTCATCCTCTGTGCCATGTGCTACGGCGCCTGCATGCAGGCAAGCGGCATGATCGCCCAGCTGGCCTCCCTCCTGAAACCCTTCACCCGGTCCCGGACCGGACTTGTGGCCTCCACCGTCGTTACCGGTACCGCCCTCAACGGCATCGTGTCGGACCAGTATCTGTCCATCCTGCTGACCTCCAACATCTTCGGCGAGACCTTCGACCGGGAGGGCTACGAACAGCGCCTGCTCAGCCGGTCCGTGGAAGATTCCGCCACCGTCACGTCCCCGCTCTACCCCTGGTCCAGCTGCGGCATGACCCAGGCCACCATCCTGTCCGTGCCCACATGGACCTACGCCCCCTGGTGCCTGTTCAATCTCATCAGCCCGCTGATGTCCATTACGGTTGCGGCGATCGGATGGAAGATCGTACGGAAGGCTAAGGACTGATTTCCAGGAAAAAGCGTTGGGTTTTTCGGGAGTTTTTCGTATTTTTGAAGCCAGTGAAACTTTAAACGCTTAACAAAATGGGTTCCATCATCTACATTGTCGGCGTCGTCCTGTCCGTGCTCGCCGTCATCGACATCCTCAAGAAACCAATCTCCGTCTTCGGGAAAGTCATCACCGCCATCCTCGTGCTTTGCACCAGCTGGATCGGCCTCGCCGTGTATTACCTGTACGCGAAGGACCATCTCACCGAGTGGTTCAAGTAGCGCATCCGAAGGGTTGCGATTTCGGGAATTAAATCGTAACTTTGCGCCCTGCAACGGTGAGGTGTCCGAGTGGTTGAAGGAGCCTGCCTCGAAAACAGGTGTACGTTTGCGCGTACCGGGGGTTCGAATCCCTTCCTCACCGCAAAAGCCCCAAATGCTTGATTTATAGCATCTGGGGCTTTTTCTATCGCCGAAGGGCTATGGGCGGGATCACGCCACCGCCACCAGCAGCGCGAGGGGGAAAAGATAAAGATGTTTCATGATTGATTAGATTTTTCGCCAGACCATTTTGTTCACCACGCCGACATAGCTCTGGATGATGCGGACCACTTTGGTGGAGACGTTCTCATCCACATAATCCGGGACAGGAATACCCGGGAGGCCGTCGCGGATGAGGGAGACGGCAACATCGACACTCTGGAGCAGGCCGATGGTGTCGATGCCGCTGAGGACGAAGCAACCTTTGTCCAGGGCTTCGGGACGCTCGGTGCTAGTCCGAATGCAGACGGCCGGGAAGGGATGCCCGATGCTCGTGAAAAAGGAGGATTCCTCAGGGAGGGTGCCGCTATCGGAGACCACCGCAAAGGCGTTCATCTGCAAGCAGTTGTAATCGTGGAAACCCAGCGGTTCATGCTGAATCACGCGCGGATCCAGCTTGAATCCGGATGCCTCGAGACGCTTCCGAGAGCGGGGATGGCAGCTATACAGAATCGGCATATCGTACTTCGCCGCCATCTCGTTGATGGCATTGAAGAGCGACAGGAAGTTCTTCTCCGTGTCGATGTTCTCCTCGCGGTGGGCACTGAGGAGAATGTACTTTCCCTTCTCGAGCCCGAGGCGCTGGTGGATGTCGCTGGCCTCGATCTCCGCGAGGTTGTTATGCAGCACCTCCGCCATCGGCGAACCGGTCACGTACGTGCGCTCCTTCGGGAGGCCCGTGTCGGCCAGGTAGCGGCGGGCGTGCTCGCTGTAAGCCATATTGACATCGGAAATGATGTCCACGATGCGGCGGTTCGTCTCCTCCGGCAGGCACTCATCCTTGCAGCGGTTGCCGGCCTCCATGTGGAAGATGGGGATGTGCAGCCGCTTGGCGCCGATGACGGAGAGGCAGGAGTTCGTGTCGCCCAGCACCAGCACCGCATCGGGCTTGATCTGCACCATCAGCTGGTAGCTCTTCGCGATGATATTGCCCATCGTCTCGCCCAGGTCCATGCCCACGGCGTCCATGTACACATCCGGGTCCGCCAGTTTCAAATCCTTGAAAAACACACCGTTAAGGTTGTAGTCATAATTCTGGCCCGTATGCGCCAGGATCGTGTCAAAGTATTCCCGGCACTTGCCTATGACCGCCGCCAGGCGGATGATTTCCGGGCGTGTGCCCACAATGATCAGAAGCTTCAACTTCCCGTTATTCTTGAAACTTGCCATATCTATTTTACTGGTTCAAAGTAGGTATCAGGTTTGTTGGGATTGAAGATCTCGTTACAATACATCACGGTCACAAGGTCCTCTGTCTCCGAGAGATTGATGATGTTATGCGTGTAGCCCGGGAGCATGTGGACCGCCTGGATGTGGTCACCGTCGACCTCCCACTCGAGAATCTCGCCTTCCGGGTCGTTGAGGTTCCGCTGCTGGATGAGACCATGACCCTTGACCACGATGAACTGCTCGAACTTGGTGTTGTGCCAATGCTGCCCCTTCGTGATGCCGGGCTTGGAAATGTTGATGGAGACTTGCCCCGCATTCAGCGTATGCACGAGCTCCGTGAAGGAGCCGCGGTCATCGACATTCATCTTGAGGGGGAAGGCAACCTTCTCCTTGGGGAGATAGCTTAAGTACGTGCTGTACAGCTTCTTGGCGAAGCTCCCAGCGGGGATCTCCGGAATCATCAGCGTCTTGGGCTGGTCGGCGAAGGAGTGCAGCAGGTCCACGATCTCACCCAGGGTAGCGCGGTGTGTCGTGGGCACGTAGCAGTACTTGCCGTCCTTGATCGGGAACACGCCCAGGCCATCGAAGTCGCAGCGGTGCTCCTCCCCCTTCAGGCAGCCGATCATCTCGTCCACCAGGTCATCGATGTACAGAAGTTCCAGTTCCACCGACGGGTCATTGACCGTATACGGGAGGTCATTGGCAATCGCGTTGCAGAACGTCGCGACGGCGGAATTGTAGTTCGGCCGGCACCACTTGCCGAAAAGGTTCGGGAAGCGGTACACCAGTACTTTCGCGCCCATGTCCTCGCCGTACTTCAGGAAGAGGTCCTCCCCCGCCTTCTTCGAGCGCCCGTACTCCGAGTTCCCGAATCGGCCCGCGAGCGACGCCTGCTGGCTCGAAGACAGCATCACCGGACAGGTGTTGCCATGGGCCTTGAGTGTATCCAGGAGGGTCGAGGCAAACCCGAAGTTCCCCGCCATGAACTCAGCGGCATCCTTCGGCCGGTTCACCCCCGCGAGGTTGAACACGAAGTCCGCCTCCGCGCACCAGCGGTCGAGCTCCTCGGGCGTGGAATCGAGGTCGTATTCATATACTTCCGTGACGGTGACGCCGTAGTTGCGCGCCTTCCCGTCCCGGATATTCTTCAGCTGCGCACAAAGGTTCTTGCCCACGAACCCCTTCGCGCCTGTAACAAGTATCTTCATTACTTTACAACGTTCGGAATCCCGTTCAACTCGTTCTGGATGTACTCCAGGCTCGCAATCTTCGCCTTCGTCTCCTCGAGATTCAAGCGATACGTATTATCCGAGTTGAACTCCTCAATCGTCGCGCGCTTCACGTCGCCCTCGACAAAGTACTTGTCGTAGTTCAGGTCGCGGTTGTCGGCCGGGACGGCGTAGAAGTTGCCCATGTCGATGGCCTTCGCCGCCTCCTCCTTCGTCAGGAGCGTCTCATACATCTTCTCGCCGTGGCGGATGCCGATCACCTTGATGTCCTCCTTCTTGCCGCCGAAGAGCTCGCACACGGCCTCGGCCTGGGTCTGGATCGTGCAGGCGGGGGCCTTCTGGACCAGGATGTCGCCGTTCCGTCCATGCTCGAAGGCGAACAGGACCAGATCGACAGCCTCCTCCAGGCTCATGATGAAGCGCGTCATCTTGGGCTCGGTAAGCGTGATCGGATTCCCCTTCCGGATCTGGTCGATCCACAGCGGAATCACCGACCCGCGGCTGCACATCACATTGCCGTAGCGCGTGCAGCAGATCTTCGTGTCGCCGGAGAGGCGGCTCTTCGCCACCGCGATCTTCTCCTCGATCGCCTTCGTGATGCCCATCGCATTGATCGGGTACGCGGCCTTGTCCGTCGACAGACAAATCACGCACTTCACCCCCGCGTCGATGGCCGCATCCAGCACATTGTCCGTGCCGATGACATTGGTCTTCACAGCCTCCATCGGGAAGAACTCGCACGAAGGCACCTGCTTCAGCGCCGCCGCGTGGAACACGTAGTCCACACCCATCATCGCATACTTCAGCGTGCTCCGGTTCCGCACATCGCCGATATAGAACTTGATCTTCCCCGCCACCTCCGGCATCCGCGCCTGGAAATCGTGCCGCATGTCATCCTGCTTCTTCTCGTCGCGGGAGAAGATGCGGATTTCGCCGATGTCCGTCTTCAGGAAGCGGTTCAACACCGCATTCCCGAAACTTCCTGTACCGCCTGTGATCAACAGGACCTTGTCTTTGAATAAACTCATATATGCTGTTGTTTTGTTTCTGTCATTCCTAAGATCTTACAAAGATAAGCATTATTTGCCATAGTAGGCCCCACGGCGTGACTGGTGAAATCCCGTTCCCCTCACTCCCCCAGCCCGAACACCTTCTCCATCAGGCGCCATTTGGCGGTGGAGGGGGCGGAGGGGTCGCAGCCCTGGAAGCGGGCCACGTAGGCCTCCCATTCGGCCTGGCGCGGGAGGGTGGCGAGGCGGGCGTTGTCGGCGACGAAGTCAAAGTCATCGACCGTGTCCATGATCATGAACAGGCGGGTGCCCAGGCGGTAGATCTGCATGTCCAGGATGCCCACTTCCCGGATCCCGGCCTGGATCTCCGGCCACACGTGGGCATGGGCCTCGCAGTAACGGGCAATCATCTCCGGGTCGTCCCGGAGTTCGAGGGTCTGGCAGTAACGTTTCATGATATCCTACTGCGCATCCAGCACCGAGAACTTCGAATTCAGGCTCTTGAACTCGGGCACGATGTCCTTCATCAGGGCGACGGTGCGCATGGAGTCGAAGTCGTAGCTGCTGGAGATCAGCTTGTCGATGTCCTCGCTGACGTCGGTGTAGTCGTACTCCCGGACGGAGGCGATCATGATCTTGTCATGCGAGGTGGGCTTGGTGTTCTCCCGGGTGGCAAGGAGTTCCTCGTACAGTTTTTCGCCGTGGCGGAGCCCGGTGAACTCGATCTTCACGTCGTTCCGGCCGGAGAGCTGGATCATGCGCTTGGCGAGGTCCACGATCTTGACGGGCTTGCCCATGTCAAAGATGTAGATTTCGCCGCTCCGGCCCATGCTGCCGGCCTCCAGGACGAGCTGGCAGGCCTCGGGGATGGTCATGAAATAGCGGATGATCTCCGGGTGGGTGACGGTCACGGGACCGCCCGCGGCGATCTGCCGGCGGAACAGCGGGATGACGGAGCCGTTGGATCCCAGGACGTTGCCGAACCGGGTGGTGATGAACTGCGTCGGGGCGGAGCCGTCCTTCTCGATCTTGCGGGCGAGGGCCTGGACGTAGATCTCGCAGATGCGCTTGGAGCATCCCATGACGTTGGACGGGTTCACGGCCTTGTCGGTGGAGACCATCACGAAACGGCCCACCCTGTACTTCACGGCCAGGTCCGCGAGGATCTTCGTGCCCAGGAGATTGTTCTGGATGGACTCGGACACGTTGTCCTCCATCATGGGCACATGCTTGTACGCGGCGGCGTGGAAGACGTATTCGGGCAGGTATTCGGCGAAGATGGACTCCATCCGCGCCTTGTTGGTGATGTTGGCGACGAGGGTGGGGGCGTCGATCTCCTGCCACTTCTTCTTGAGTTCCAGGCGGATGTCGTGCAGCGGGGTCTCGGCCTCGTCGATGAGGATCATCTGGTAGGGGTTGAACATCGCCACCTGGCGCATGATCTCGCTGCCGATGGAGCCCGCGGCGCCCGTGATGAGCACCCGCTTCCCTTCCAGGTGGGCGGAGATCTCCTGCATGTTGATCTTGATGGGATCCCGGCCCAGCAGGTCCTCGATCTGGACCTCCTTGACGCCGTGGCGCTGGGCGGCGCCGTCCCAGTCGTGGGAGACGTCCGGCGCCAGGAAGATCTGGACGTTCTCCTTCAGGAGACGGTCGGCGATGTCGGACTCCTTCAGGGCATCGGCCTTCAGCGGGGAGACAACGAAAGCGTCCACCCGGTCGCGGCGGATCTGGTCCATCAGGGAGGCGTCGTTGGCATAGACGTTCACGCCCATGAGCACCTTCCCCACCATGTCAGGATTGTCGGCGACGAAGCCTATGATGTGGAAGCGGTTCTCACTCTCCGTCCGCAGGGACTTGGCGATGTCCACACCGGCCTTGGTCCCGTAGATGTAGGTCCGGTAGAACGACGTGCCCGACTGGTTGAAGTAGTCGTTCAGGGTCTTGATAACCATCCGGGTGGTGGCCATGAGCGTGAAGCTGATCACGTAGGAGATCATCAGGACCGAAGTGGAGACCATGGTGCCGCTGAACGCGATCGACCAGATCCAGGACACGGCGGCTGAACTGAAGTAAGCCAGCGTCAGGGCCACGAAGATGTGCATCACATCCACGAAGGAGGAATAGCGGAGGATGTTGGAGTAGGTCCGGAACACCCGGAAAAAGACCAGGTTCAGCAGCAGGACCACCGTGATGGACAGGCGCATCTCCGTGCCCATGGACATGGCGGAATCCACGGAGAAACGGATAACATACGCCAGGATCATGGACACCACGATGATGCAGGCGTCGGCGAGCAGGATGGTCCAGGACGGCAGGATCCTGGAGGAGAATATTCGTCGGAAAAAGGACGATTCTTTCATACAGTTCGGGATTTCAACGTACACGTCTAAGTATCTAAGATACTTAAAACGTACAAATTTACGCATATTTATCCGAATAAAAAAACGCATTCCCCCTACCGGAACGCAATCCTCACGCACAGCATCGTGAGGTCGTCGCTGGCTTCGGCGCCGGCGACATGGGCCCTGAGGGCGGAATTCATGCGTGAAACCGCTTCCTGCGCGCTCACAAAGGGGGCATTTTCCAGGACGGCAAGCAGCTGGTCGTTTCCGAACGGCTCGTGGCCGGCGTTCTCCGCCTCGTTCAGGCCGTCGGTATACATGAGCAGCGGGACGCCGCGGACATCCGCGATCCCCTGCTCCTGGAACGCATAGCCGGGGGTGACGCCCAGCGGAACGTTGGGGATGCAGTCCAGGAAAGAGGCCTTCCCGTCCGGCGAGAGGAGGGCGGGCGGATTGTGACCGCAGCTGCAGAACGACATCCGGCCGCTCCCGAGGTCGACGGCCCCGAGGAACATGGTCACGAACATGAGCTGGTCGTTGTCGGCAGTGAGGGATTCGTTGATCTCCCGGGCGATTTCCGAAACGGCAGGGGTCTTCTGGACCGCAACGCGGAAGATGGTGCGCGCCATGGCCATGAACAGGCTGGCGGGGATGCCCTTCCCGCTCACGTCGCCGATGCAGAAATACAGTTTCCCGTCCTGAAGGGAAAAGTCGTACAGGTCTCCTCCCACCTCCTTCGCCGGAATTGTCTCGCCGTACAGGTCGATGTCATCCCGCTCCGGGAACTGCCTGGGAATCATTCCCATCTGGATATTCCGGGCTACCTCCAGCTCGCTTTCGATACGCTCGCGCTTGGCCGTGGTCCGCGTGAGTTCATCGATATAGGAGACGAGGGAGGTCTGCATGTGGGCGAAGGAACGCGAAAGGGTGCCGATCTCGTCCTGCCGGGGGTCATCCGGAAGGACGGTGTCAAAGTGTCCGTCTGCGATGTTCCGGGCCTGCGAAGCCAGCTCGCGGAGGGGTTTCAGGGTCTTGCCGATCACCCGGAAGCACACGACGAACATGAACAGGAGCCCCAGCAGGGCCAGGCCGACGGCCATCCGCCGCAGCCGGTTGAATCCGCTGAAGACGTCCCGCCGCGGGCACACGATGGCCATGCTCCATCCGGTGGACTTGAGCGGGGTGTAAAACACGTAACTCCGCCTTCCGTCGATGCGGAGCGCCCGCATCCCCTCCTCCTGGTCCTGCATCGCGTGCCCCAGGGCTTCCAGGTCGGAATCGGGATCGGCCAGGGTGCGGGTATAGATGGTTTCGTGGAAGAGCTTGTCCTGGAACGGATGCACGAGGAAGGTGCCGCCCCGGCTCAGGAGCACCACATAGGAATGCGGGTAGGGCCGGACGGAGGAAAGGTTCTCCGACAGCCATTTCAGGGAGATGTCCAGGGTGACACAGCCGATGTAGTTCCCATCAGAATCCGTGAGGGGCTTGCTGTAGGAGACCAGCATCTTCGTCAGCAGGTCCACGTCGTCGTCTGGCTCCCAGTCGCTGTAGGGCTCGGTCCAGCAGGGCTGGTTCAGGAGTTTCGGGAGCTGGTACCAGTCCAGATAGAAGTACTGGTAGTCGTCGTTCCCTTCCTGTTCGGACTGGATGGAGCCATCGGCCAGATAGCCGGAATAGACGGACCAGTACTGCCGGTCCGGATAGTAATAGGGCTCGAAGGAGATGGAGCAGCCACTCAGGCCGGGGATGCCCTGCAGGGTGCTGCGGGTATAGTCCATCATCCGGTCCGGATGGTCCAGGTTCCGGTACACCAGCCACTCCAGGTTGTCGGCGGCGATTTCCACATCCTCCAGGATGTTGGAAAGCCGGAGGGCGGAGTTCTCCAGGACCTGGTCGGCCCGCTTGACGGCTTCTTCCCGGACATAGCGTCTTGCGAAGAAGGATGCGGAGCCCAGGGCGGCCAGGAAGATCAGGGCGGCGAAAAGGACCACCCAGGTGCTCAGGCTGACCGACAGGGACCGGCGGAAGTCTTTCAGCAGGCGTCTCATGGCAGCAGGTCCTCCATCGTAATGTCGCGGGACAGGACGCCGGCTTCCCGGAGCAGCCGGGAGGCCTTTTCCACCATATCGGGGCGGAGGCGGAACGCACGCCGGCCGGAATCGTGGTCGAGCTGGAGCCGGAGCACTTCCTGCAGCATCAGCTTCTGTAGGGTCCCGTTCGTGGGCGTCCAGTTCTCCAGGACATAGCGCATGGACAGCGAAACGGCCTCGTCCGGATGGGCGGCGGCCCATTCCCAGCCGCGCCGGCTGGCGCGGGCGAAGGCTTCGGCCTGCTCCTTGTGGCGTTCATACCAGCCGCGGGACACGTACACGCCTTCCTGCTGGATGTTGTATTCCCCGTCCTCGAAACGGTAGATGCCCTTCCCGGGCGTGAAAAGGCCCGTCTGAAGTATCCGGTAATACTCGTCGTAGCTCCGCCCCAGCGTGGCGTCCACGGCTCCGACGACGAAGAGATTGACCGCCGAGGCGGTGACGATCCATTCATAGTCCAGGTGTTCCGTCTCCGCGAAACTCCGGGCGAGCTGTCCGAACCCGGCGCGGAAAGTGGCGACCTTCGCGCCGTGGAGCGTGAGCGGGTCATCGCCCCAGCGGGACAGGATGACGGTGGCGCTGTTCATGGAGGTCTGGAGAATGTTCACCAGCGGCAGTCCCCCGTCTATGGTGCGCATCGCCAGGGAAAGCGGCAGGGTGGTCGCGGTGCACTCCCCTTCCCGGATCTTATCCACGGCGGAATGGGTGGCGAAAGGATGGACAATCTCCACGTCCAGACCTTCCTCGGCATAGAATCCGCGTTCCAGGGCCACGTAATAGCCGGCGAACTGTGCCTGTGCGCCCGACTGGGGCGTGAACACGATTCGCTCCTGCGCCCCCAGGACGCCGGCGGCTGCCAGGGAAAGCCCGAGCGGGAACAGGATACGCCGTATGAAGGAAGAGCAGCCCATCGCCTACCGCTCGGCCCGCATGGGGTTATTCAAAAAATCGTCATATGCCAGCCGGATGCCGTCCTCCAGTTCGGTCCTGTAGGTCCATCCGAGGGCCGTCGCCTTGGAAACGTCGAGCAGCTTGCGCGGCGTGCCGTTGGGCCGCGTCGTATCCCAGAGGATCCGGCCCCCATAGCCCACGACCTTCGCCACCAGTTCCGTCAGTTCCTTGATGGTCAATTCCTTCCCGGTCCCGGCATTCACCGTTTCGTTCCCGGAATAGTGGTTCATCAGGAATACGCACAGGTTCGCGAGGTCATCCACGTACAGGAACTCCCGCAGCGGGGAGCCGTCGCCCCAGCAGGTCACTTCCGGAAGGCCGGCGGCCTTCGCTTCGTGGAAGCGGCGGATGAGCGCCGGCAGTACATGGCTGTGCTCCGGATGGTAGTTGTCGTTGGGCCCGTACAGGTTTGTGGGCATCACGGAGATGTAGTCCGTCCCGTACTGCCGGTTCAGGAACTCGCAGTACTTGAGGCCGGAGATCTTGGCGAGGGCATAGGCCTCGTTGGTCTTCTCCAGCGGACCGGAAAGCAGGCAGCTCTCCGGCATCGGCTGCGGCGCCAGGCGGGGATAGATGCACGACGACCCCAGGAACTCCAGCTTCTTGCAGCCGTTCTTCCAGGCCGCGTGGATCACGTTCATCTCCAGGACCATGTTCTCGTACATGAAGTCCGCGAGGGCGCTCTGGTTGGCGACGATGCCGCCCACCTTGGCCGCGGCGAGGAATACGTATTCGGGTTTCTCGGCCTCGAAGAAGGCCTCCACGTCGGCCTGGCGGGTCAGGTCCAGTTCCCCGTGGGTGCGCAGCACCAGGTTGTCGTACCCCTGGCGGCGCAGTTCGCGCACGATGGCGCTTCCTACCATGCCGCGGTGACCGGCGACATAGATCTTGCTGTTCTTTTCCATTACATGCCGGATCTTCTGATGGTCAACAGGATCGCTTCGGGATGCGAGCGGGCGAAGGCGGCCGCGTCGTCCACGACGCAGGCGAGGTAACCGCCGCCGCCGGCGCCCGGCATCTTCCAGGCGAGCGCCTCCTCGCGGAAGGCGTCGATGTACGAGGGGACCGTGCCCTGGATCATCGCCGGGAACATGGCCACCTGGGCGTCGAAGCTGTCGCGGTAAGCGCGGGCGAAGGACGGGAGGTCCCTCGCGAGGATGGCGTCCCAGCAGCGGGCGGCGGCATCGGCCAGGGCCTGCACCTTGGCCTCGGTGATGTCCTTGCCCTCCAGGATGGAGCAGCCGGGGCGGCGGGGCTCCATGGGAATCATCGCCAGGTGCCCTTCCAGCCATTGCAGGACGGCTTCGTCCTGGCAGGTCTCGATCCGCTCCGGCCAGAATCGGCCGTCATAATAGTGGCGGCACAGGCCGGGCATGCAGATGCCGATGCTGTCCTGCGCCCCGGAAATGATGCCGTCGCTGCGCTCGGGGTCGTTCTCGAAGCAGAACACGAGCTTGGCCAGCATCTCGGGGTCCATGTTGGGCAGCTGGTACGGCCAGATCTTCCGGATCATGTTCCGCGTACTGGTGGAAAGGCCGCAGCGCTCACGCACTTCGAAGGTGGGCTCCAGGCTGATCGTGATGGCCCACCCGGGAGCGTACTGGCTCACATAGGGCTGGTCGATCCAGGTGCCGGCCAGGTCCAGGCGCGTGGGAATCTGGCTCCGGGATTTCTTGAGGTCCGTGCTGCTGCGGGCGGCAAGGCCCTCGTGCGGGTCGCGCTGGAGGACCACATAGCGGATGCCGCGTTCCTCGCAGACCCGCCGCTTGTCTTCGCTGCCCCCGTCGCTGTTCACCACCAGGATGTCCGGCTTCACGATGTCCAGCGTGGGCAGGAAGTCCAGGATGCCGTGGCCGGCGTTGATGTAGGCATCCTTCACGTAGCGGATGCTCTTGACCATGAACAGGCGCTCCTGCTCGGAGTACACGGTCTTGTGGTGCTTGTAGTCCAGGATCGTGGCGTCGGAACCGATGCCCACGTACAGGTCGCCGTACTGCGCCGCCTGGCGGAAGAACTCCACGTGGCCGCTGTGCAGCAGGTCGTAACAACCGGAAACGAATACTTTCTTGTTCATCTTGCCGTGCAGGCCCCCTTAGTCCTCCATATGGTTACGGAGATACAGCTTCCGCACTTTCTTCATGTCATGCTGCACCATGATCCGCACCAGATCCTCGAACGAGGTCTTCTGCGGGTTCCAGCCCAGGAGGGTCTTCGCCTTCGTGGGATCGCCCAGGAGCTGGTCCACCTCGGCCGGACGGAAATACTTCGGGTCCACTTCCACGAGGACCTTGCCCGTGGCGGTGTCGATGCCTTTCTCATCGACCCCTTCGCCTTCCCAGCGGAGCTCGATCCCGACCTCCCGGAAGGCCAGCGTCGCGAACTCGCGGACGGTGTGGTACTGTCCCGTCGCGATCACGAAGTCGTCCGGCTTCTCCTGCTGGAGGATCAGCCACATGCACTCCACGTAGTCCCGGGCATAGCCCCAGTCGCGAAGGGAGTTCAGGTTGCCCAGGTACAGCTTGTCCTGGAAGCCCTGGGCGATGCGGGCCGCCGCAAGGGTGATCTTCCGCGTGACGAACGTCTCGCCGCGCCGCTCGGACTCGTGGTTGAACAGGATGCCGTTGCAGCAGTACATCCCGTAGCTCTCGCGGTAGTTCTTCATGATCCAGAAGCCGTAGAGCTTGGCCACGCCGTACGGGCTGCGCGGATAGAACGGGGTCGTTTCCTTCTGCGGGACCTCCTGGACCAGGCCGAAGAGTTCCGAGGTCGATGCCTGGTAGATGCGGCAGGTGCCGGCCAGGCCGGCGATGCGCACGGCCTCGAGGAGCCGGAGCGTTCCTACCGCGTCCACGTCGGCCGTGAACTCGGGGACGTCGAAGGACACTTTCACGTGGCTCTGGGCCGCGAGATTGTAGATTTCGTCGGGACGGATCTCGGAGATGATGCGGATGAGCGAGCTGCTGTCGGTCATGTCTCCCCAGTGCAGGTTCACCAGGCGCTTCTTCTTCATGTCCCGGACCCATTCGTCCAGGTACAGGTGCTCGATGCGGCCGGTGTTGAAACTGCTGCTCCGGCGCAGGATGCCATGGACCTCATAGCCCTTTTCGATCAGGAACTCGGCCAGAAAGCTGCCGTCCTGGCCGGTGATGCCGGTGATGAGTGCTTTCTTCATCGTCGTCCTCCTTTACCGGCAGTTGCGCCAGAAGAATTCGTAGGCCTGGCGGGTGATCCAGTCGCCGCCCAGGTTGTGGGTGTGGCCGGGCAGGAAGTACTGCTCGAAGTCCTTGTCGTGCTTCACGAGTTCGGAAACCACCTGCAGCGAGGAGGAAGGATCCACGTTGTCGTCCATCTCGCCGTTGATAATCAGGAGTTTGCCTTCCAGTCGGTACGCGTTGTCCACATTGGAGTTCTCGCTGTACCAAGGGCCCACGGGATACCCCATCCACTGTTCGTTCCACCAGATCTTGTCCATGCGGTTGTCATGGCAGCCGCACAGGGCGACGCCCACCTTGTAGAACTCGGGATGGAAGAGGAGGGCGGAGAGGGTGTTCTGCCCGCCGGCGGAATAGCCGTAGATGCCCACCTTGTCCAGGTTCATGTACTTGTATTTCTTCGCGGCAGCCTGCATCCACAGGATGCGGTCCGGGAAGCCGGCGTCCTTGAGGTTGCGCCAGGCGACGTCCTGGAAGGACTTGGAGCGGTTGTCCGTGCCCATGCCGTCGATGGTGACGACGATGAAGCCCAGCTCCAGCAGGCGCATGTAGCGCGGCGGATAGCTCATGAAGTCCTTCTCCACGTGGGAGTCGTGCGGACCGGCGTAGATGTACTCGACGACCGGATAGCTCTTCTTGGGGTTGAAATGGAAGGGGCGGTAGATGGTGCCCCAGATGTCGGTCTTGCCGTCACGCCCCTTGGCGCAGAATACCTCGGGCATCGTGAAGCCGTCCTTGACCACGGCGGAGATGTCTTCCTTCTGGATGGTCAGGAGAACCTGGCCGTCGGCCGCGCTGCGGAGCACGGAGGTGACGGGGAGGTCGGGACGGGAATAATTGTCCACGAAGCGGCTGAAGTCGCTGCCGAAGGTGACCTGGTGATTGGCGTTCTCCGGGGTGAGATCCTTGATCTTCAAGGTCTTGAGGTCCAGCAGGACAACGTGCTTGTTGTACGGGTCCTCGCCTTCCGCGGCATGGAGGCCGTTGACGTTCATGAGGATGTGGTCGTCCGTGACCTCATGGATCTCGCGGACGTTCCACTCGCCCTTGGTGAGCTGGGTCATGCGGCCGGTTTCCGTGTCGATGCTGTACAGGTGGCGCCAGTCGTCGCGCTCGGAGATCCAGAGCATGTGCTTGCCGTCAGGCATGAGGTAGCGCCAGAGGTCGTAGTAGTAGATGAAGGTGCTGCTCTTCTCGTCGGCCAGGACGCGGACCTTGCCGTCCCGGGCGTCCACGGCACACAGCTGGTAGCGCTGGTGGCCGCGCTGGTTGTATTCGTAGGTGAACCACTTGGAGTCAGGGGACCATTGGCCCAGCTCCAGGAAGTACTGGTCCATAGGCACGGCCTGGCTCAGGGGGATGGCCTTGCGTCCGGCGACGTCCAGCAGGACGGGCACGGACTGGGGCAGGACGTCACCGGGCTTCGCATAGTCCAGGTAGCGGTACTTGGGCTGGACCTGGTCGGACGGGCGGGACTCTCGGAGGATGATCTGGCGCTCCTTGAGCACCTGCTTGCGGAGGGCGGCGATCTTCGTGCCGTCCGGCGACCAGCGGACCTGGGTGTAGGCATCGCCTTCGGTGCCGTCGAAGGACAGTTGGAAGGCGTCCTTGAAATCATTTGCATTCATGCCGGTCTTTCCGTCCCACGCGCTCACCCACACGTTGTTGTCGCGGATGAAGGCCACCATCGTGCTGTCCGGCGACGGGGTCACCTGGTCCCTGCGAACGGCGTACTGGCTCTCGTCGGAGGGGTCGTAATACCGGTTTCCGCGGCCCTTCACGGCCTCGTCGTAAGCCTCCCGGCTGATGGGTTCCTTCGTGGTGCCGGTCACCTTGTACCAGGCGTCGCCCGCGGGCTCATGGGCCTGGAACACGAAGGTGTCGGCATCCGTCCACACCGGGCGCACGGCCCCGTTGTACAGCTTGGAGCCGAACTTGACGGCAAACTCCGTCTTCGCGTACACTTCGTTGAAATCCTGGGATTTCTGCGCCTGCTTGCCTTGGGCGACGGCGGCTTGGGGGGTGGTGGCGACGGCGGAGAGCGCCAGCGCCAGGGTAATCAGGGTCCGTTTCATGGGCATTCCATTGACAAATTTCCGTAAAGATAATCATTTTCCACGAAATATCCCCGCCCGGGCTCGTCCATGGCTATTGGCCTGCCGAAAGGTATTCTTTCAGCGCGTCCACATAGCTCGCGAAGGCTTCCTGGCCGGACGGGGTGATCCGGCAGGTTGTGCGGGGCATCTTGCCCTTGAAGCCCTTCTCTACCGTGATGTAGCCTGCGGTGGTGAGTTTGTCGATCTGCACGCTCAGGTTCCCGGAGGTGGCGCCCGTCTGTTTCTTCAGATAGGTGAAATCGGCTTCATCGGCCCCGGCCAGGATGGACATCACCGCCAGCCGGAGCTCGGAATGAAGGATAGGGTCTAACTTGGGGAACATGGGCTACTTGTACTGAAGATTCATGATCAGTCCGGTTACGAGCAGCAGGATGCCGCCCAGCGTGAAAATGAGCAACTGCGCCTCTCCATGGACCAGCATAGCAAAAACGGCACCGCCCACCCCCAGGAGGAAACCGGCGATGATGATGGACCAGTTCTTCAGCAGGACGCCGGACATGCATTCGGCCAGGCCCATGATGATGACGATAATCAGTGTCACATGCATGGGAACCAGGAACACCGCTACGGCGCTGAGGGTGACGGCGAAGGCACCGAACACGGACCAGATGCCGCCGAGCATCTTGCTCACTTCGTTCTGAGGGATAGCCTTATTATACTTCCCCATCAGTGCTGCGATAGGATAGCCGATGACCGGCATGGCAAACCAGAGGAAATTCCACTGCGGCTTGCCGGTTAGATGCCATAGGAGATAGATGACAAGGGAGACAACTGTGAGCAGCGCTCCCCAAAGCATAAAGTACTTTGCGCTATTGCGGAGGATGTCTTTCCTACTTTTATTGAAGGATTCGGAGATGAGCTGAAGGCTTTCCTGAGCCGTCATTTCTTTGTTCTGTTCCATTGTATCAATTGTTTAGCTTGTTTTTGCAGCCAAGTGCAGCTGCGCAGTCTGCCTTAACCGCGATGCAAATATAAACAAGTTTATGATATAAACCAAATTTTTGTTTTGTTTTTCGATATTGTAGAAGGGATACCACATCCACGAGAGGGAAGATGAATTTGTATTTTCCGACGCGTAGCTATCTAATAATGAAAGTTATACGGCAACAGCGAGAAGGGTTCATTTTGCGTCAGGATACGATTTGCATACCAAAATTCGTCAGCTCAAATGTCAGTCCCCGGTCACGCGAGAGGTCACAGAGATAAGCAATTTGTGGTTGCAACCATAAAAATTTCTTTACAGGAAGGCTGATGAGAATTTAGCAAATACAATTAGTTATTCTTGCCAAATTTGGCGGATTCTTCTTCTAGAAGAAGGAAGCGATCCTTCTTGTTGAACTATTCGGAATTTCCGAATAGTTGCCTCCTCAGAAAGCTCACCATCACTGAATATCTTACTGATATGTTCATTGATTGTTGGGACCTCCACTCCATATAATTCCGCCATCAGCCTCTGTGTGAGCCATATGTTCTCATCTTCATATCGCAATTCTACACTCAGTGGCTTGTCGCCAACAGATGCAACATATGACAGATACTCAGCAGCACTGGAACGTATTGTTATTTCCTTTTTCTTCGCCATAAATCAAATCTTTAACTTCTGTTTATCGCCACGGGGCATTTTACTACCCTTGGCGCCACTCATGACATCATCAAAGAAGACATCAGAACTAAGCCGCTGGTCGTTACTGGAAAAACGGATGTCCATCTTTCCGGAACAATCTCTTCAGGTCCATACAGAAGAAGTCTTCAAGCGGAAGCCCTTCGGGACCGACGATAAAGGCTGAAGTAATATGCTCTGCATAAAGTGACTTGAATTTCTCGAACCCTGAGGTATCTTCGGTGCCACTGCTCTTGACTTCAATCGCCACCAACGACTGGCCTTTCTTGAGAACATAATCGCACTCGTTCTTCCGGTCATCGCGCCAGTAGAGAAGTTCGAAGCCGTCCAGCAGGGAGCGGTTCGCGAGGTGTGCCCCAACGGCGGATTCCACCTGGCGGCCCCACTCGGCAGGACTGGTCACGGCCTCTTCAAAAGTGAATTGCCCATAGCGGTTCCTGAAAGCACTGTTGTACACCTGCATCTTCGGAACGGAATTCTTTTCCTTGATGACGGAAGGTGCGTACTTCTGCAAGGGCTTCACGGTCATGGTTTGATCCAAGATATTCAGATAGCTCTTGATAGTCGGCACAGTTCCGCTATTCATGGTGCCTTGCATCTTGGTTAGGGATAGTTCCCGGGCTGATTCCATGCATGCAAGTTCGAATACCTGGCGCAGCAGAGCCGGGTTGCGGATCTCCTCTATTTCCAGGATGTCACGGGTAAGGATGGGCGTGATGATGGTGTCCTCCATCAGGTCCCGCCAGCGGTCTTCGTCATGGATATCCGGGGCCAGCCCCGGGAAACCTCCGAAATAAATGTACTGCTGCATGGTGAACCCGAAAGCATCCCGCATTTCACTCCATTCCCAAAACCCCATTTTGATAGGCTCGAACCGACCTTCCAGGGATTCATCCAGGCCCTTCTGCAAAAGGACACGGGAAGAACCGAGCAGGATGACCTTCAGATTGCGCTTCTTCCGGGTATCCTCGTCCCACTCCTTCTTGACCTGTTCGCTCCAGCCTTCTATCTTCTGGACCTCGTCAATGATGAGGACACGTTCCTTGTCCCCGTGCAGGTCCATTTTCATCCGGGACTCTTGCCAATGGTTGGGAATCCAGGTAGTATCGAAACGATTGACCCCGTCCGCAGAGAAGTAGTCATACGGCGTGTCGATATCGTCACAGAACTGGTATACCAAGGTAGATTTTCCCACCTGACGGGGGCCCATGATGATTTGCATCCGTCTGCGTGGTTCCGCCATCCGGATCTTCAGTATGGTCAAGTGTCGTCTCTTATAATCCATATTTTACATATCTGTTTTACAAATTTATAAAATATATTTTACATAATTACAGTTGTTGGAATAATTTCAGGAGTCAATGACCTCCTTGGATGGTCGAAACATCCACATACCTATATCCAACCTGAATTGGGCACTGAAAAAGACGTATGAATCCCTATGAAGGGAAATGGAAAACCGGCACGTTCAAGAGGGGCTTTCGGGGCAAAATTCGGGGCACCAAAATAAAAAGATGCCATACAACCACTTGTAAGGCATCTTTTTGCGGAGGCGGAGGGATTCGAACCCCCGGGACGTTGCCGCCCAACAGTTTTCAAGACTGCCGCCATCGACCACTCGGCCACACCTCCGAAAGTGGGACAAAGGTAAGAACTTTGTCCGAAAAGTCAATCTTCCTTCGAGAAGAATTTCCACTGGAACAGGATCAGGTAGAGGGCGCCTACCGTGACGCAGCTGTCCGCGAAGTTGAAAATGGGCTCGAAGAAGATGTTTCCGCCCACGAGGGGGACCCAGTCGGGCCAGGTCCAGAGCGGGAAATAGAGCATGTCCACGACCTTGCCCTGCATGAAAGGCGCGTAGTGACCCCAGGTGGCGACCACGCCGGGCGCGGACTCGGTGAAGATGAGACCGTAGAACAGGCAGTCGATGATGTTTCCGAGCGCCCCCGCGGTGATGAGGGTCAGTCCCACCAGCACGCCCATGGGCACGGGTTTCTTCCCGGCATCGTCCCCCGGTTCCGTTCCCCGCTTCAGCAGCCGGGAGATCCACCAGGTGAGGACGCCGAACAGGACGATCCGGAAGGCGGTGAGGGCGTACTTGCCGATCACCCCGCCGAAGGACATGCCGAAGGCCATCCCCTTGTTCTCGATGAACAGGATCTGGAACCACTCGCCCAGGACGTTGAAATGCTCGCCGATGGACATGTTCGTCTTGACCAGGACTTTGATGACCTGGTCGATGACGACAAGCACGATGCCCAGTATGAGCAGGAAACGGCCCCTGTTAAAATGCTTCATACAAGGACTTACTTCCGACCGGTCTTTTCCAGGATGGCCTTGCCCTCCACGGTGGTGGTGGCGTGCGGGACCAGGCGCAGGCGCTCCTTGGGAATGAGCTTGCCGGTCACGCGGCAGATGCCGTAGGTCTTGTTCTCGATCCGGACGAGGGCCGCCTCGAGGTTCTGGATGAACTTGTACTGGCGCTGGGCAAGGGCGCTCGCCTCCTCCTTGGAGAGCTGGAAAGCGCCGTCGTCCTCGACCGTCTTGAAGGTCGGGGCGGTGTCCAGGATGTCGTTCCCGCCGGCGTGCATGATGACGTTGCGGAGCGTGGCATACTCGGCGCGGGCCTTGTCCAGCATCTCGTTGATGATTCCGCGGAACTCCTCGAGCTCTTCGTCAGAATAACGGGTTTTGGTATTTTCTTCCATCGTCAAAGAATGGTTAGCGTTTCACTTGGATCTTGATCGTACCCTCGGTCCATTCCACTTCGCGGGCGTCGGCGGAAGCCTCTGCGGCGGGACGGACGGAAACGGTACGGGAAAGGGTCTGGGTGCCGATCCACTCGCCGAAGGAGGCGAGGGCGGCGGAAATCTCGGCGGAATCGGCATAGACCACCGTGTCGATGCGGTCGGTCACTTCGAATCCGGTCGTCTTGCGCAGGTTCTGGATGCGGTTCACCAGTTCGCGGGCCACGCCCTCCTGTTTCAGCTCCGGGGTGATCTCCACATCCAGGGCCACGGTGAGGGCGCCTTCGGAGGCGACGAGCCAGCCGGGCATGTCCTCGGAGGAGATCTGGTAATCGCCGGGGTTCAGGACTACGTCGCCGGCCGGGAGGGCCAGGATATAGGCCGATCCGGCCGTCTCGGCGTTCTGGATGGCCGTGATCGCAGCCTGGTCCAGGGTGCCGAACGCGGCGGCGATCTCCTTCATCCGGGGACCGTACACCTTGCCCAGGGTCTTGAAATTGGGCTTGATGCGCTTGGTGATGATGCCCGTGGTGTCCTCCACGAACTCCATCTCCTTCACGTTCACCTCCGCGAGGATGAGCGGCTTCACGGCTTCGAGGCGGGAGCGGACGGTGTCGGAGATGACCGGGACGAGCAGCTTGCCGAGCGGCTGGCGCACCGGGATGCCCACCTTCTTGCGGAGGGCGAGCACCATGGACGTGGCCTGCTGGGCGAGTTCCATCCGGTTTTCGAGTTCCGGGTCGATGACGGAAGCGTCGGCCTCGGGCATGAGGACATAATGGACGGATTCCTGCGCTTCGCCCGGAATGACAGAAGCCAGGTCCAGGTAGAGCTGGTCCATGAAGAACGGCGCGATGGGCGCGGCGAGGACAGCGACGTTCAGGAGGACGTCGTACAGGGTCTGGAAGGCGTCCTTGTCGCCGTTCCAGAAGCGGGAGCGGTTCAGGCGGACATACCAGTTGGACACGTGGTCGCACACGAAGGTCTCGATGAGGCGGCCGGCGGTCTTGATGTCGTAGTCCTCGTAGGCGGCGCGGGCTTCCCGGATGAGGGTGTTCAGGCGGGAGAGGATCCAGCGGTCGATTTCGGGACGGGACTCCTTCGCTGCGCGCGGAGAGATCTCCGGCGTCCAGCCCTCGATGTTCGCATAGAGGGCGAAGAAGGAGTAAGTATTGTACAGGGTGCCGAAGAACTTGCGGCGCACTTCGTCCACGCCGTTCTCGTCGAACTTGAGGTTGTCCCAAGGCTCGGCGTTGGTGAGCATGTACCAGCGGAGGGCGTCGGCGCCGTACTTGTCCAGCGCGTAGAACGGATCCACGGCGTTGCCCAGGCGCTTACTCATCTTGTTGCCGTTCTTGTCCAGCACGAGGCCGTTGGAAATCACGCGCTTGAAGGCGGGCGTCCCGCTCACCATCGTATGGATGGCATGCAGGGTGTAGAACCACCCGCGGGTCTGGTCCACGCCTTCGGCGATGAAGTCGGCCGTGGCACCGAACTTGCCGCTCCGGAGGCCGCGGAGGCCTTCCTGGGCGTACGGCATGGCGCCGGAGTCGAACCACACGTCGATGAGGTCGGTCTCGCGGACCATCTTCTTTCCGGAATCGGACACGAGGTACATCTCGTCCACGAAGGGACGGTGCAGGTCGATCCGGTCATAATTCTCGAGGCTCATGTCGGACGGGTCGAAGCCCTTGTCCTTCAGCGGATTGGACTTCATGACGCCGGCGGCGACGGCCTTGTCGAGTTCGTTATACAGCTCCTCGGCGGAGCCGATGCACTTCTCTTCCTTCCCGTCCTCGGTGCGCCAGATCGGGAGCGGCGTGCCCCAGAAGCGGCTGCGGGAGAGGTTCCAGTCCTGGATGTTCTCCAGCCACTGGCCGAAGCGGCCCGTGCCGGTGGACTCGGGTTTCCAGGTGATGGTCTTGTTCAGGGCGACCATCTGCTCCTTCACGGCCGAGGCCTTGATGAACCAGGAATCCAGCGGATAATAGAGGACCGGGCGGTCGGTGCGCCAGCTGTGCGGATAGCTGTGCACGTGCTTCTGCATCTTGAACAGGCGCCCGTCGGCCTTCATCATGAGGCACAGGTCCACGTCCAGGGTCGTCTCCTCGGTTTCGTGCTCGAAATACTCCTTGAATCCGGACTTCACGTAGCGGCCGGCATAGGGGGCGTAGGAAGCATCGACCGTGGCGACATAGGCGGGATCCAGGTCCTCCAGGCGGTAGAAGCGGCCCTGACGGTCCACCTGCGCCTGCGGGTTGCCGTCCTTATCCACGGGCATGATGCCGGCGATCCCGGAAGCGGCGGCGACGCGCTTGTCATCGGCACCGAAGGTGGGGGCGATGTGCACGATGCCGGTACCGTCCTCGGTGGTCACGTAGTCGCCGGGGATCACGCGGAAGGCGTCCCCGTCGGGCTTGAACCACGGGATCAGCTGCTCGTAGCGGATGCCCACGAGGTCCGCTCCCTTGAACTTCCCTTCCAGGATGCGGTACGGAACCACCTTGTCCCCCTTCTGGTAGGCCTCCATCGGCGTCTCGGCGCCCTTGGCGTTGAACCAGGCGCCCACGAGGGCCTCCGCCACGAGATACACGGCGGGCTCCCCGGTGTAGGGGTTGAAGGAGAGGACGCGGACATAGTCGATGTTCGGGCCCACGCACAGCGCCGTATTGGACGGAAGGGTCCAGGGCGTCGTGGTCCAGGCGAGGATGTAGGCCGGAAGGTTCCCGCTGCCGAAGAGTTTCTCGGACGCCCCGTCCCGGATCACCCGGAACTGGACGGTGGCGGTGGTGTCGGTCACGTCCTTGTAGCAGCCGGGCTGGTTGAGCTCGTGGGAGCTCAGGCCGGTGCCGTCGGTGGGCGAGTAGGGCTGGATGGTGTATCCCTTGTACAGGAGGCCCTTGTCATAGATGTCCTTCAGGAGGTACCAGAGGGTCTCGATGTAGCGGTTGTCATAGGTGATATAGGCATCGTCCAGGTCTACCCAGTAGCCGATGCGGTGGGTGAGGTTCTCCCACTCCTTGGTATATTTCATCACCTCCTTGCGGCAGGTGGCGTTGTATTCCCCGACGGAGATCTTCGTGCCGATGTCCGCCTTGGTGATGCCCAGTTTCTTCTCCACGCCCAGTTCCACCGGGAGGCCGTGGGTGTCCCAGCCGGCGCGCCGGCGGACCTGGAAACCGGTCTGGGTCTTGTAGCGGCACACGGCATCCTTGATGGAACGGGCCATCACATGGTGGATGCCGGGCATGCCGTTGGCCGACGGCGGCCCCTCGAAGAAGACGAACTCCGGCGCCCCTTCCCGGAGCTCCAGGGACTTCTCGAAGGCCCGGTTCGCGAGCCACCGCTGGAGGATCGCGTTTCCGGTCGAAACCAAATCAAGGCCCTTGTATTCTTTGAATGTCATAATATTTTGCCTAATTTTGTATGCTGAATTTAAGGATGCAAAGATAAGCATTTTCCGCAATAATGGCAACACTCGACATCATCCTCCTCGTCTGCTTCGTCCCCGGCATAATCCGCGGGTTATCAAAGGGTTTCCTGGAGCAGGCACTGGCCCTCGCCGGCGTGGTCCTGAGCGTCTGGGCCGCCTTCCGGTTCTCCTCCGCGGTGTGCACCTGGCTGCAACCTTACCTGGAAGTTTCCGAGCGGATGCTCAGCATCATCTCCTTCGTCGTCATCCTCGTTGCCATCAGCCTGGGCGCCGTCCTCCTGGGGAAACTCCTCACGAAAGTCTTCGAGGTCGCGATGCTCGGCTGGCTGGACAAGACACTGGGCCTGGTGTTCGCCCTCGCGGTGAATGCCCTCGTCATCGGCCTTTTCATCGTCCTGTTCGACACGGTCAATGTCAAATTCGGCCTCGTAAAGCCGGAGGTCCTGGACGGTTCCATCGTCTATACGACCCTGAAAGACCTCTCCTACCTGGTGTTCCCCTACCTCAAGGGGCTCTTCTTCAAAGCCTGACCGCCCATGGCACGGATCCTCCTCATAGAAACCTCCACCGCCCAGCTTTCCGCCGCCCTTTCGGAGGACGGTGCCGTCACCGCTTTCCGCGTGTGTGACGAACCCCGGATGCAGGCGGCCCTCACCGCTCCCTCCGTCAAGGAAATCCTGGACGAAAAAGGATTGACCGTCAAAGAATTGGATGCCGTATGCGTAGGCAGGGGCCCGGGATCCTACACGGGACTCCGCGTGGGAGTATCCACAGCGAAGGGGCTGTGCTTCGGCGCCGGGATCCCCCTCCTTTCCGTGGGGACGCTGGACACCCTCGTCAGCGAAGCGCACCGGCTCGGCGTCGTTCCGGAGGGCTGCCGGTACATCGTGCCCATGATCGACGCCCGGCGGATGGAGGTGTACAGCGCCGTCTTCATGCCCGACGGCCGCCAGCTCACCGAGACCCGGCCCGTCATCGTGGATGCGGACAGTTTCGGCCCGCAGCTCGCGGAAGGCCCGGTCCTGTTCATCGGCGACGGCGCCCTCAAGTGCCGGGAGGCCCTCTCCTCCCCCAACGCCTTCTTCGCGGAGGCCTTCCCCGATGCCCGCTCCATGGCTCCTCTCGCGGAGGCGGCCTGGAACGGAAAACGGTTCGAAGACACCGCGTACTTCGAACCGTTCTATCTCAAGGATTTCGTCGCAACAGTCAGTCGCAAGAAATTGTTTTAGGGGGCTCTGCCCCCTACTATCCCCCGCGGCTCCCGGCCTATAAGTCCTGACGGACACGGCCTCCGCCGGCCGCTCTGATGAGCGGCTTCAAAGCTTCGAACGAAGGTAGGTGCGTATGGACGCGGCGTCGGTGACGTTCGCGTTGCCGTCCAGTTCGCCGTCCACGAGGAAATAGGCCGTCGGAAGGCTGGCGATGCCGTACAGGCCGATGTAGGGCGAAGCGGCGGAGCGGGTGTCGCACACGTTCACCCAAGGGAGCTTCTGGTTGCGCACGGCGGAGGCCCAGGTGGTCTTGTCCGCATCCAGCGCCACGGCATAGATCTCGAATCCGCGGCCATGGAACTCGTTGTAGATGGGAATCAGCGCATCCATGTTGAACATCTTCTGCTCCGCGGTCGTGGACCAGAAATAGAGCATGACCACCTTGGCGTCCAGGGCGGAGAGTTTCGCCTGGGAGCCGTCCGTGGCAGGAAGGTCGATGTCGAAGAAGCCGATCTCGTCGGCCCGGCCGAGGGCCTGGCTGATCTCCATCACGTTGGTGCGGCGGGCGGCTTCCCGCTCCAGCGCCTTCACGTAACGGGACTCGGGCCAGACGGTCTTCAGGGAGTCGCACACACTCTGGAAGAGGATGCCGTCGGTGGGCTGCTCGAACACGGCGAGATTCTCGTTCACGCGCTGGAACAGCACCGGGACCGCGGTGAGGGACTTGGAATGCTCCAGCACGTAGCGGGTGCTGCGGCGGTAATAGTCCACGTAGCGGCGGCTGAGCTCCTGGTTCGCATCCGGGGCCTCGCTGGAAGCGAAGCGGTCCATGTCCACGAGGAACTGGGCGTACTCGTTCTCCACTTCCTGCAGGAGGAGGGACTCGGCGGAGCCCTCGACCGAATAGTTGCCGAGGGTGTCGGCCACGACCTTCACGCGGTCGCCCTGGTTCAGCAGGAGCGAAGCCACTTTCCGGTCGCCGTAGAAGAGATAGATGAACTCGGGGTTCGCGGTCGGGAGGTCCACCTTGTAGGTGAAGGCGCCCGAGGCATTGGTCTTCACGGTGTCCAGCACCTGGTACCTATTGACATCCAGGAGCTTGACGATGACGGGCGCATCGGCCTTGTCCTTCAGGGTTCCGTCGATGACGGTCTTGGGGCCGCAGGCGGCGAGGAGGAGGGCCGCCACGGCGGCAGCGAGGATTCTAGCGGTTTTCATAGGTGGCAAGGATGGCATCGGCAATGGCTTTCATCTCCTCCGGGGCGACTTCCAGCTTGGGTTTCCGGAAATCCATGTCGGCCTCGGTGTTCAGGGGAACGAGGTGGATGTGCGTGTGGGGAACTTCCATTCCGAGCACGGCGACGCCCACCCGCTGGCACGGGACGGCCTTCTTGATGGCGACGGCGACCTCACGGGCGAACTTTGTCAGGCCCTCATAGGTCTTTTCGTCCAGATGGAAGATGTAGTCGTCCTCCACGTGCTTGGGAATCACGAGGGTGTGTCCCTTGGAGAGGGGCGCGATGTCCAGGAAGGCGTAGAAGTCTTCGTTCTCGGCGCACTTGTAGGAAGGGATCTCGCCCTTCGCGATACGGGTGAAGATGGTTGCCATGGGATTACAGGGAGATATCCAGGATCTTGAACTTCATGATGCCGCTCGGGACCTTCGCCTCCACGGTTTCGCCCTTGGCGTGGCCCAGCAGGGCCTTGCCGATGGGGGTGGAAGCGCTGAGGAGCCCCTTGGAGAAATCCGCCTCGGACTCGCCCACGATCTGGAACTGCATCTTCATCTTGTTGGCGAGGTTCTCCACCTGCACCTTGGAAAGGAGCTGGACCGTATCGGCCGAGAGCTTGGACTCGTCGATCACGCGGGCGTTCGCCACCTTCTCCTTGAGGCGGGCGATCTTGACCTCCAGTAGGCCCTGCGCGTCGCGCGCCGCATCATATTCCGCATTCTCGGAGAGGTCGCCCTTCTCCCTAGCCTCCGCGATGGCCGCGGAGATCACCGGACGCTGGGCCAATGCGTCGGCCAGGTCCTTCTTGAGCTTGTCCAGACCCGCCTGGGTCATGTACTCGATTGCCATAATTTATCGTCTTTTATTGTTTTGTCCTGTTTGCAGCCGCATCGGGCGGCACAATTAAAAAGGAGCCGACGACCGAAACCCGGTCGCCGCCTTCCGTATTTGCAAAGATAGCAATTATTTTGAAAAAGTGCACGCTTCGCGGTCTTTTTCCAGCTGCGCCTTCAGGGCATCCAGCGAGGGGAAACGGATTTCGTCGCGGATGCGGCGGAGGAAGGATATCCGAAGCGGGAGGCCATAGATGTCTTCGCCGAAGTCCAGGATGTGGGTCTCCACCGTCCGGTAGGTTCCGCCCACCGTGGGGCGCAGGCCGATGTTCGTCATCCCGCGATACCGGGCGCCGAGCACATCGACCTCTACCGCATACACGCCGTTCGCCGGCATCAGCTTCAGTGGCTCGTACAGCCGCATGTTGGCCGTCGGGAACCCGATCGTCCTGCCCAGCCGGTTTCCCGCCACGACCGCGCCCTTGAGC
The DNA here is from genome assembly GCA_017464245.1 of Bacteroidales bacterium. Classification (GTDB taxonomy): domain Bacteria; phylum Bacteroidota; class Bacteroidia; order Bacteroidales; family UBA932; genus Cryptobacteroides. Next base: position 30,431 of record JAFUDV010000020.1, read on the forward strand.
GCATACCGGTACCCCAGCATCTCCGTCGCCTCGTCGATCTTCCCTTCCTCCAGTGCTTTCCGGATCCTTGTCGATGAAACAGGAAGGCCTGAGGGTATGGATGTCCCCGGACCTGTGGCCACCCTCGGCCACATAAGAGGGAGGGGCCCATCGCTTGCGATGGGAGGGGTCGTCGGAGACGACGGTCCGGGGATATCCATACCCTCAGGCCGGATCCCGGCAAGGAGCAGTTCCATCCCCAGTCCGGAAGCGACCTGCCGCAGTTCGGAGGCCGTCTTGCGGTCGGAGCCGATGCGGTTGTCATAGCCCATGAGGAGGGTGGTGACGCCGAACCGGTCCCGGAGGATGTCCCTGAGGTACTGTTCCGCGGTCAGGGAGGCGAACTGGCGGGAGAAGTCCACGACTTCCACGCGGTCCACGCCCAGCCCCTTCAGGAGGGACTCCTTCTCCTCCAGCGTGGTGAGGAGACGGAGTTCGCGGGCGCCGTCCTGGAGGACGGCCCGCGGGTGCGGCCAGAACGTCACGACCAGGGACTCGTCCCCGCGGGCGCGGGCCTCGGAGACGAGCCTGTCTATGACAAGACGGTGCCCAGTGTGGACACCGTCGAAGAAACCGGTCGTGGCAATCATCCTAGATCCACTTCACGCACTCGAAATCCTGGCGGTGCGGGAGCAGCGGGTGCTTCGCGAAGATACGCAGGCCCACCTGGTAGGCGCCGGTCGTGCCGGGCATGACGTCCACGGCATAGCGGGCGGTGCCGTCCTGGGCTTCCACCACCTGAAGTTCGTTCACCTGGTCGATGTGGAGCGCACCGTGGATGTCCGTCTGGGCGAACACGAGTTCCACGCCCACGTTCTCCGGAGCCATGTCGCCGATGTTCAGGACGATCTCGCTGTGGAGCGGGTTCTTCTCGGAGATGTCGTAGGAAGCCTGCGGTTCCGCGCGGGAGATGACCTGGACATCGCTCCAGCTGCGGCGGACGTGCTTCTTCCAGGCCGCGATGTCGCGGGCCACCTTGAAGTCGTCGGCCTTCACCACGAGGGCGCGCTCCGCCTGCGGGGCGTAGTACTGGTCCATGTAGTCGGTGAGCATCCGGTTGGTCGTGAAGTTGCACGCCACCTGGGCGATGGTGTTCTTGATGTAGCCGATCCACTCGTGGGAGCGGCCCGTGGTGCGGTCCACGTTGTAGTAGGCCGGCGCGATGTCGTTCTCGAGGATCTGGTAAATGGTCGCGGCGTCGAGTTCGTTCTGGAACTCGTTGTCGTCGTAGGTGCTTTCCAGCGGGAGGGCCCAGCCGGCGCCTTCCTTATAGCCTTCCACCCACCAGCCGTCCAGAACGGAGAAATGCATGGTGCCGTTCATCGCTGCCTTCTCGCCGGAGGTACCGGATGCTTCCTGCGGGCGCGTGGGATTGTTCATCCACACGTCCACGCCCTGGACCATCCGCTTCGCGAGGGTGATGTCATAACCCGGGACAAAGACGATCTTGCCGATGAAGCGCGGATCCTTGGACACGTCCACGATGTGCTTGATCAGGTCCTGGCCGGCCTTGTCGGCCGGATGGGCCTTGCCGGCGAAGAGGAACTGGACCGGACGGTGCGGATTGTTCACGATGGCGTCCAGGCGGTTCAGGTCGCGCAGGAGCAGCGTCGCCCGCTTGTAGGTGGCGAAACGGCGCGCGAAGCCGATGGTGAGGACGTCGTCCCGGAGGTTGTCCAGGATGGTGACCAGCTCGGCCGGGGAATAGTGGTTGGAGATGCCCTTGTCCTGCAGGCGTTCGCGGACGAAGGCGATGAGCTTGCGCTTGAGGATGCGCTTGGTGTCCCAGACCTCGGCGTCGGAGACGTCGTAGATGCCCTCGAAGCACTTTTTGTCATAGTGATGGGTCTGGAAGGCCTCGCCGAACACGCGGGCGTGGACGGGCTTCCATTCGGGGGCGCACCAGGTCGGATAGTGGACGCCGTTGGTGACGTAGCTCACGAAGAGTTCCTCCGGGAGGTAGCCGGGATACATGTGGGAGAAGATCTCCTGACTCACCTTGCCGTGCAGCATGGACACGCCGTTCACGTTCTGGGAGATATTGGCGGCGAGGTTGGACATGGAGAACTTCTCGTCCGGATCCAGCGGATTGTCCTTTCCGAGGGACATCAGCGTCTCCCAGTCCACCTTGAGGCGCTCGGGATAATGGCCGATGTACTTGCGGAGCAGGCCTTCCTCGAAAGCGTCGTGACCGGCGGGAACCGGGGTGTGCGTCGTGAACAGGGAGGAGGCGCGGACCACCTCGAGGGCCTCGGAGAAGTCCAGGTTGTCCTTCTCGATGTATTCGCGGAGGCGCTCCAGCCCGGTGAAGGCGGCATGGCCTTCGTTGCAGTGGTACACCTGGGTGTCGATGCCCAGCTTGCGCAGGGCGCGGATGCCGCCGACGCCCAGCAGGAGTTCCTGCTTGAGGCGGTTCTCCCAGTTGCCGCCGTACAGGTGGTAGGTCACCTCACGGTCCTCGGGGATGTTGGCCTCATAGTCGGTGTCCATCAGGTACAGGTCCGTACGGCCCACTTCCACCTTCCACAGGCGGGCGTTGATGGTACGGCCCGGGAAGGCCACGCTCGTGGTGACCCAGTTGCCCTCGGCATCGGTGACGGGCGTCGCCGGAATCTTGAGGAAGTCCTGGGCGTCATAGTTCGCAACCTGGTAGCCCTGGCCGGAGATCACCTGGGTGAAATAGCCGAACCGGTACAGGAAGCCCACGGCGACGAGGTTCACGTTCATGTCGGAAGTCTCCTTCAGGTAGTCGCCGGCAAGGATGCCCAGGCCGCCCGAGTAGATCTTCAGGGAGGTATCGAGGCCGTACTCCATGCAGAAGTAGGCGACGGAAGGATCGGTGCGCTCCGCCTTGGCGGCCATGTAGGCGTCGAATTCGGCGAGGACGGCGTTCATCTTTCCGAGGAAGGCTTCGTCGGAGGAAAGCTGGTGGAAACGCTTGAGGCTCACGGTATCCAGCACCACCAGCGGATTGTGGCCGGAGGTATGCCAGGCGTCCGGGTCGATGCTCCGGAACAGGTCCTTGGCGCTTTCGTTCCAGCACCACCAGAGGTTCTTGGCCAGTCTTTCAAGGGGGGAGAGTTTGGCGGGCAGGTGGCGCGTCACCAAGACGGTCCGCCAGCTCGGATTGTTGAGTTCGGATTTCATGTATTGGATGGTCTTTTCTTTGGTTTTGTAAGTGGAGAGCGCATCATGCACTTTCCCGAGGGCCCGGGAATAGGCCTCCTGATAATAGACGATCTGGTTCTGCCAGAGGGCGATCTGCGCCACCTCGCGCGCATTCTCGCGGCAGGCGTTGCGGTCCTCGAGGTCGAGGCCGGCAATCTCACGCACCCGCGCGACGACCCCGTCCACCACCGCCGGGTAGTTGGAGTCGTCCCGGTCCAGGACGGTGATGCCCGGATGGGCGCCCTCGTAATGGTCCCGCACCCAGAGGCCGAAACCGGCGAGGCTGGTGGTGAGGGTGGGCACGCGGAAAGCAAGGGCCTCCAGCGGCGTGTAGCCCCAAGGCTCATAATAGGACGGGAACAGGGCGAGGTCCAGCCCGCACAGCAGGTCGTAGTACGGCATGTCGAACACGCCGTCATTGCCGTTCAGGTAGGAAGGGATGAAGTACACCTTCACCTTGTCGCCGAGAGAATTCACAAGACCCGTTTCCCGGAAGCGCCGGGTGACGATGTCGTACTCGGCGTTCATCAGGTAATGGGAGACCTGCGTCTGGTAACGGGCATCCCCTTCCCCGGCGAGTTTCGCGGCCAGGGCACGGTCGGGACCGTGGTGGCCCGAAGGGATCATGATGAAGGCATGGATGCTCCGCCCTTCATAGTCGGACCGGTTCAGCTGGTCCAGCGCGTCGATGAACACGTCGATGCCCTTGTTGCGGAACTCGTACCGGCCGCCGATGCCGATGAACACGGCATCCTCGGGAACCTCCTCCGCGGACATCGCCGTCGCGACCTCCACGAGCCGCTTGCGGGCGGCGTCGTGCAGGGTGCGGTACTCCTCGTCCGACGCGGGGGTGAAGCTGTTCTCGAAGCCGTTGGGGGTCACCACGTCCACGGGACGGCCCAGGAACTGGGCGCACTCCCGCGCGGTGATCTCGCTCACGGTCGTGAAGATGTCGGACTCGCGGGCCGCCATCTTCTCCAGGGAGTGGAGGGCGGTGACGTTGAAGCGCCGCGCCATCTCGTCCCCGTCGAAGGACGCCATGTCGTCGTACAGGCGGAGGTTGTTGCCGGCCAGGCAGCGGCCCACCACCGTCGCATGCGTGGTGAACACGGTCGCGACCGGGATGCCCGCCCGCTTGAGCTGCAGCAGGCCTGCGCCCGTCTGCCACTCGTGGAACTGGGCGACGGCATGTTCGCCCGACGAGAGGTTATAGTTGTAGAAGCTCTCGATCACCTTCCCGGCGACGTAGCCGAACACGGCCGCTTCCTTGTAATCCCAGTTGCCGGTCAGGGAATCCACCCCGAACGCATTCCATAACGCGGTCAGGATCTCGTCGCTCTGCGGGAGGAAGGTCTTGTAGTCCACCAGCACGGCGACGGGGGTTCCGGGGATGTTCCACTTGCCCACACGCAGGCGCAGGCCTTCCGAGGCCGCCTGCTGCCTCCACGACCGGAACAGGAGCGGGTCCTCGATGAAATCGGGGTTGCTCGCCCGGTGCATCCAGACATCCGGTCCGATCAGGATATGGTGACGTCCTAACTGGGACTTCAGGTGGAGCGCTTTCGTCGCCACGACGGTGTAGATGCCGCCCACCTTGTTGCAGACTTCCCAGCTGACTTCGAACAGGTAATCCGGAGCAATCGTATGTTTATCCATTTATTTCTTCTTGACAGTTTTTTTCACAGTTGCTTTCTTCTTCACGGGGGCGGCCTCCACTTCCTGGACCGCGGTCTCCTTGACATCCAGCGCAGCCCGCTTCTCGTCCAGGCGGATCTGGAAGTCGGAGATGACGTTCATGTAGTTGATGAACGCCTCGTACGGGGTGTCGTACGGGTTGAAGTACTTGTGCACCTCTCCGTCGGAGAAGAACTTGGTGCACATGTAGTAGAAGTGGTCGCTCTCCTGCAGGTGGCCGAAGTCCTCCCAGAGCTCGGGATCGCCCACGATGGACAGTTTCTCGGTCATCGCATACACCTTGTTGAAAGCTTCCTGCTGGAGCTCGTTGCCCAGCCAGGCGGTGATGTCGCGCTCCTCGTCAGCCCAGGAGATGGGATCCGGGACGTCGATGTCGGAGACGGCCTTGTGCTTCTTCACAGCCTCGGTGGGGGTGACGAAGGAGAAGGTGCCGTCGGCGATGACGGCCTCCGGAAGGGCCTTCATGAAGTCAAAGATGCCGCTGGCGCTGCTCTGGTGCTCGCCGAAGGTCTCATAGTCCATGAACAGGTTCACGATGTCGTCGGCCGCGGCGGACTCCTTCACCCAGGCGAGGTACTTGTCGGCGGTCAGGGGCCACATGTTCCAGCCCTGGTTGGAGAAGCGGAAGGCGATGTCGTCGGAGAGACCGTAGTTGCGCAGCAGGAGCTTCAGCTTGGGCTGGGTGTCGCAGCCATAGACGAAGTTCGGGCTTTGCCAGCCCATGATGTGGCGGGCGCCCTCGGTAAGCATCGTCTTGAAGCCCAGGCCATAAACCATCTCGCCGATGGCGTTGGAGTAGATGAGCTCGGTGTTGCGGAACGCCGTCGGGGTGACGCCGAACAGGTCCTCGATGGCCTTTTTGTGCTTGAGCACCTGGTGGGTGAACTCGGACTCGGAGGCGAGGGCCGACAGGGAATGGTAGTAGGTCTCGCACAGGAATTCCACGCAGCCGGTCTCCGCAAGGGCACGGAAGGAGTCGATCACCTCGGGGGCGAAGCGCTGGAACTGCTCCAGGGCGGAACCGGAGATGGAGAAGGCCACCTTGAACTTGCCCTTCCCTGCCTTGATCTGCTCGAGAAGCTGGGCGTTCATCGGCAGATAGCACTTCTGGGCGACGCGGCGGAGGATGGTCCGGTTGGCGAAGTCATCATAGTAGTGGGAATCCTTGCCGATATCGAAGAATCTGTAGAGCCTCAGACGGGTGGGCTGATGGACCTGGAAATACAGGCAGATACTTTTGGATGCCATATCGTGTTGATTTTATTTGACTACTGATTCGTACACTTTCTTGAGTTTGGCGGTGGCGCCGTTCCATTTGAGGGTGTTCACCTCGTCGAAGCCGGCCCGGGCGGAGAAGTCCGCGAGGGCGGGATAGTTCAGCAGGGCGTAGATTTCGTCGGCCATGGCGTCCACGTCCCAGAAGTCCACCTTGAAGGCGTACTTGAGGACCTCGGCGGCGCCGGACTGCTTGGAGATGATGGACGGGACGCCCGTGCGCATCGCCTCGAGGGGCGAGATGCCGAACGGCTCGGAGATGGACGGCATGATGTACACGTCCGAAAGGGCGAACATCTTCTGCACGTCGGCCCCGCGCAGGAAGCCCGTGAAGTGGAAGCGGTCGGAGACGCCCAGCCGGGCGGCGTGGCGGATGCAGCGGTTCATCATGTCGCCGCTGCCGGCCATCACGAAGCGGACGTTCTTGGTGCGCTTGAGGACCTTCGCGGCAGCCTCGATGAAGTACTCGGGGCCCTTCTGGTAGGTGATGCGGCCCAGGAAGGTGACCACCTTCTCCTTGACGCCGCGCTCGACGACCATGTTCTCACGGCCGCTGAAATCCACGGCGTTATGGACCGTGACCACCTTTCCGGGATCGATCCCGTAACGGTTGATGACGATGTTGCGGGTGAGGTTGGAAACCGTGACCACGCGGTCGGCCATCTCCATGCCCTTCTTCTCGATCGCGAAGACGCGGGTGTCGATGTTGTCCACGCTGCCGCGGTCGAACGAGGTGGCATGGACATGGATCACCAGCGGCTTGCCGGTGAGTTCCTTCGCCGCGATGCCGGCGTAGTAGGTGAGCCAGTCATGGGCGTGGATGACGTCGAACTCGTCCTTGCGCTGCAGGGCGATCGTGCCGCCCACCATGGCATAGCGGGCGACTTCCTCCATGAGGTTGGCGCCGTACTTGCCGGAGAACTTGTACTTCTGGCCGTAGCTGACGGAGAAGTCCTTCACCTGGCGGCGCTTGTCCTCCTCGATGAGGCGGGAGAACTCCTCCGGGGTGGCGTACGGGACCATGTTGGTGCCGATGTGGATGAACTTCACCTTGTCCAGGTATTCCTCCACGGACTCGGAGACGGTGTCCACGGCGACGTCGCTCGCGTTGATGATGGTCGTGGCGCTCTGGTCTTCGTCACCGGAGGCGGAGGGCATCACGAACAGGGTCTCGACGCCGTTGTAGGCAAGGCCCTTGACAATTCCTTCGCAGGCCGTGCCCAGGCCGCCTGCGATGTGGGGAGGGAACTCCCAGCCGAACATAAGGACTCTCATCGTTTATTCCTCCTTGTATTTGTCGATCAACCAATTGATATTCAGAAGGGCCGATGTCGCCGTCGCCGAAGAGATGGCTCCGTGCGGCTCATGGGGCGGATCACCGTCGTAAAGCTCCGAGAAACAGCCCACGCCGTGCTTGGAGAGGTCCTCATAGAAGCCCTCGGTGAGCCACTCGGCACGCTTCACGAAGTTCTTGCCCATCATGTTGAAGCTGGCGTAGCAGTACTGGGCCAGCAGGAAGGTCCAGGCGCAGCCGTTGTTGTAGGCGAGGTCGCGCTCGATCTGGTTGCCCTCATACACGCCCTTGTACTTATTGTCACGCGGGGAGAGGGTGCGGATGCCGCGGCGGGTGACCAGTTCATTGTTCACCACGCGCATCACGGCGCCGATCACCTCGTCGGAGACGGGCTTGTAGTCCAGGGAGACGGCCCAGAGCTGGTTCGGACGGAGGTCCAGGTTCTGGCCGTAGCCGTCCACGTAGTCGGCCAGGAAGCCGAAGCCCGCGTTCCAGAACGTCGGCTGGAAGTTCCGGAGCACCAGGTCGCGCACCGGCGTCCACTGCTTCACGAACGGGCTGTCCTTGGGGCCGTATTTCGCCTCCATATCCAGGGCGAAGCAGATGGCGTTGTACCAGAGGGCGTTCGTCTCCACCTGATAACCCGGCCGTTCGGTGACGGCCCGGCCGTTGA